>CAZHUR010000028.1:0-13043 GCA_964535395.1 uncultured Acidimicrobiales bacterium | reverse complement strand
GATCCGGAGAACCAAAATGTTGGTGGCCTCTTCCGATCGTTCCGGAATCGTCTTTGGGTTCCCGCAGCCGGAGTGCTCGTCGGCGCCACCTCTATCGGTGCCCTCGTCCTTTTGGCCGCCCCAACATCTGGTCAGTTCATCCCACCCGAGCAGGTCCGCTCTGAAGTTGGCGGTACCTCGCAGGTGAACAACCTGTCAGCGCCAGCACCGAACACGGTCATCACGCCATCGACATCGGACCCAACGTCCAACGCAACGACGCCAGGCTCCAGCTCGACCACCGTTACTCGTCCAGCATCGGTGATTGCGTCCCAAGCTGCACCGCTCGACGACGACGTGCGAACTGTTGCGGCAGAGGCAGAAGCGCTCCTCCCATTCGACTGGCAAGAGATTCTGCCCAACTGGGAGATCAACTACCTGGCTCAAAACGACAGCTTCCGCGGACTCACTTACCCCTATGACGCAACGATCGAAATCTTCGTTCGTGACACCGATACTCCCGAGAGCCTCGCCCCAATCCTCGCTCACGAGATTGGCCACGCCGTCGACGTCTCCTTCATGAGTGGTAGCGACCGTGAAGCATGGCTCGAGGAACGAGGCATCCAAGATGCTCCGTGGTGGGCTGATGCCTTCGCAAGCGACTTTCAAAGCGGAGCTGGCGACTTTGCCGAGGCCTTCGCCGCCTTGGCCACCGGGGATCAAAGTTCCTCGCAAATTGCCGATCACCCAACAGACGACCAGCTGGAGTTTCTCTCCGAGCTGCTCGAGGGCGTGCTGCCACCGGCCTAACCCGGCTCACTTGGATCATCTTCGGACCGAGGTCGGTGACGACCGTCACCCTAAAGAAATCCGCGACTCTTTCCGTTGCTCATGCGTCATGTAGATGTCTGGTGCCGTGCGGGTACCCGCCACCGGTGCGGTGCCAGATTAAATCGATGGCCTAACCCCCTTTAGAGCCAGGCCAATTCTGTCCAGCCAACGAAGTCTGGACAGCACAATCCCAGTCCCGAGTCGTATCCCGCCACGACTCGGGACTGTGTTTTTTTGCTGCACTAGGATGACGATTGAAATGACTACCGGACGACCACTGTGAGCAACGAGAACGCCCTTGTTGTCCGAGCTTTGAGCATCTTCGTCGTCTCAGCACTCATCGTGCTCGGTCTGAGTTCGGTTGGTTGGATCGACTTTCAGTGGCCGTGGGAGAACGTCGTCCAACAAGAGACCACCATCGAGATCGATACCGACGAAGTTGGTCCGGCTCGCATCATCGAGATCACGCCAATCGCCCTCGACTGCCGGGCTCGAATCGAGGCGGAAGTCCCAGTCGTCGGCACACAACGCACGTCGGTAGCTGGCGCGACCGTCTCAACAGACACCATTCGAATGAGAGCTATTGGTGATGTCGACACGTGCGTGGCCGCCGACGGAGTAGAGATCAACGAACGCACCGACGGAACGATCGGCGTTGTCATCGATGCCAGCGCTATCGAATTCGTGCGGCCTCGCGTCGACGCGGTGGCGACAATGGACTCGGTCACCACAGATCGAGGATTCGTTGGCCAACTCGCCGATCTGCTCCCGTACACCAACGAGGATGACGAACTCACTCCCGCGGCGTTCGCCTTTGCCCAGATGGTGATCGGCGGTAGCGAATGCATGCAAGCGGCGTTCGATCAAACCACCATCGCCCTCGAAGAGGCATACCGCCAACAGATGGTCGACCAGGGAGCAAACCCCGAGGACATCGACGTGATCGTGGCCGGCCTTCCCGATTTCGGCCAGAACGACGACGAAGCGGCTGCACTTGGCGAATTCGAGTTCATTGAAGACGCTGGAACCGCCTGCGTCGTCGTGTCCCCCTAACCACCACGCCGGGTAATCTTGGGTGTGCTCAATCTCTACGACACTTCGCGATCCATGGTCGTCCCGTTCGAACCAGGCGATACGGCCAGTATCTACGTGTGCGGTATTACCCCGTACGACTCGACTCACCTCGGCCACGCCAATACATATCTCACGTACGACCTGCTGATCCGACGCCTCGAAGACCTCGGCCACAACGTCGAAATGGTTCGCAACGTCACCGACGTCGACGATTCGATCCTGCCCAAAGCACGCGAGCTCGGCATCGATTTCCTCGAACTCGCAGCAACCGAGATGGAACGGTTCGACGGGGACATGGTGGCGCTGAACACTCGACCCCCGATCTCTGAACCTCGCGCAACCGAGTCGATCGACGAGATCATCGATTTGATCGAACGCTTGACCGAGGCCGGCCATACCTACACCAAGGAAGGGACCACCTGGTTCGACGTGTCGACCGCTCCCGACTTCGGCCAGTTGTCAGGCTACGACGAAGACATGATGTTGGCACTCGCTGCCGAACGCGGCGGTACACCCGACGACCCGCGCCAACGAAACCCACTCGATTTCATCTTGTGGCAACCATCAGCCGACGACGAACCAAGCTGGGACTCCCCGTTTGGCCCGGGCCGGCCTGGCTGGCACATCGAATGCAGCGCCATGAGTTGGAGCCAATTCGGAGACACTCTCGACTTGCACGGCGGTGGCAGCGATCTCATCTTTCCTCACCACGAAAGCGAGCGCGCCCAAAGCGAACACGGCTACGGCCAGAAGTTCGTTCGCCATTGGATGCATACCGGCATGGTCGGCTACCAAGGAACGAAGATGTCGAAGTCGTTGGGCAACTTGGTGTTCGTAAGCGAGCTTCTCAAGACTCACCCACCTCAAGCGATTCGCCTCGCTCTCATGGGTCATCATTATCGTGACGACTGGGAGTGGATGGACGGCGATATCGACGATGGCCAGGCGCGCTTCGATCGCATCGTCGAGGCCCTCGCGGGCGCCACCGGCCCAGACCCTGCCAGCACGTTGGCAGAAGTTCGCGCAGCTTTAGACGACGACCTCGACGCCCCACGAGCGAGAGAAGCCATCGATGAGTTGGCGCGGGCGATCATTGCCGGAGATGGGGACGACCCAGCGGCTAGCGACGGTCTTCGCGAAGCAGCCGAACTCGTCGGAGTCGATCTTTCAGGGCTGGGCTGATGAAGCTCTATGACAGCCTCGCCGCCGAGGTAGTTGAGTTTGTGCCGCGCGTGCCGGGAGAGGTGTCGCTCTATGCATGCGGACCGACCGTGTACGACCATCCTCACCTCGGCCATGCCCGGCAAGCAATGACCTATGACGTGATCCGTCGATATTTCGAATGGTCAGGGCTCAAGGTTCACCACGTCGCCAACATCACCGACATCGACGACAACATCATCAACCGCGCCAAGGCCGAGGACAGTACCGAACCGGAGATCGCTGCCTACTGGACCGAGGAATACGACTCGGTCATGGCCGATCTCGGGATTCTCTTGCCGCACGATCGCCCGAAGGCGACCGAGTATGTCGAAGAGATGGTCGAATTGATCGCTGTGCTGGTCGACAACGGGTCAGCCTATGCCAACGACTCCGGCGTATACCTGCGGGTTCGGTCGGTCGAAGACTACGGCGCTCTGGTGCACCGAACCCCCGACGAACTCGCAGAGGGTTCGGGGGCACGAGTAGAGGTTGACGAGAACAAGGAAGACCCGCTCGACTTCGCATTGTGGAAGGCCGCGAAACCAGGCGAACCTACATGGCCATCACCGTGGGGCGACGGCCGTCCTGGGTGGCATATCGAGTGCGCAGCGATGAGCCTCGACCTCTTGGACGAAGACTTCGACATTCACGGCGGCGGACGAGACCTGGTCTTTCCTCATCACACCAACGAACGCGCCGAAGCAATCGCTGCAGGTAAGAAGTTCGCCCGCTACTGGGTGCACAACGCCTTCATCAATGTCGGTGGCGAGAAGATGTCGAAGTCGCTCAACAATTTCCGGACCGTTCGTGAGCTTCTCGACGAAGACCCGCTCAACGCCCGAGCTCTCCGACTTGTTCTGCTGCAGACCCACTACCGCAAAGACCTCGAGCTCAACCCGAAGGTTCTCGCATCTGCTCGCGAAGCGCTGAAGGGAATCGATGCCATGGTCCGTCGTGCCGACTCCGCGGGAGTCGACCGAACTTCAACAGATCGCGACGCTGATGCCATCGCTGCGTTCAGAGCGGCGATGGACCACGACTTCGGAACCCCCGACGCCGTCGGGACCATCTTCGATCTCGTCCGCCGAGCAAACACCGCAATCGACACTGGCTCGACGGATGCAACCTCACTGGCTCTTACCGCTATCGAACTTGCCAATTCGCTCGGACTAGCTGTCGGCATGCAATCAGCCACAAGCGAAGACGACGATGACATCGACACGCTGTTGGCACAACGCGAAGAGGCCAAAGCCGCCAAAGACTACGCAACAGCCGATCAGATTCGCGACGATCTCACGAGCCGGGGCATCACAGTCGAGGACACAGCCGACGGACCCATCTGGTTTCGGGCCTAGCCAGGCTTAGATAGCTGCGGCTTTAGCGTGCGGGGGAAATGGGATCTCACCGGTCGAATACAGGTCTGAGGATCCCTCCTCAGGCTCATCGGAAGTCGATCGATCGCGCGCCTTAGGACCGTTGAATGCCCTGTCGATCATCGAACCTTCTGCAGCGTTTGCCAGGTGTGACACATCGTCGTCTGTACCGGCGGCGGATTTTGCAACACCAGCGGGAGTCTGACCAGCCGATGATCCAGCTGGCATAAACCAGGCCGCAGCAAGATCGACGCTCCCGGCGGAGTCATCACCAGCCCCATCTGATTCGGGCTCGGAAGCCCCGTCGGTTAGATCTATGACCGAACCGTCGCGCAGCTGTGCCAGTTCTTCTGAAGTGAACAAGGTCCAGCCCGCTGGCACCTTGAAGCGATCGGCGTGCGACGGACAGAGCGGTATGGCGTGCTTTGTGGACGTATCGGCCCGAACGACGCGCTGTTCTTCGCGAGACATCTCGAACCAGGTCGTAGCCAATTCCGGGCAGGTCGGCTTTGCGCAGTAGCGACTCATGGCCAAACTCTAGCCCTTCCGCCAGCCCGAAGGACATTGGTGTGATTTGATACCCTCTGAACATGGCAAAGAGCATCAAAACCACCGCCAGCAATTCGTCACTACGCCAACGAGTCCTCGACGAAGAAGAGGTCTCCGCTTTCAACCACATCGCCGATGGTTTGTGCCGCCGGGTAAAGCTCATACGAACCAATCTGTTGCCGCCCGCCGCAGATGGCATGACCATTGGCCGCTTCGTACTCGTACGAGGCAACCACATCGAGCACCGCTCTTCGACGCTGTTGGCCCATGAATTGGTACATGTTCGCCAATTTGCCGAAATGGGCGTCGTGCCGTTTCTCGCTAGCTATTTCAGTTCGTATGCAAAGAACTTGCTACGAACTCGCAACCACCGCCAGGCCTATCTCGATATCCCACTTGAGGTCGAAGCTCGAAAAGAAGCGAGCAATTGGGCCAAGACACGCAGCGGAAAAGTGGCAAAGAACGTCTGAAAACCGCAGAACTAGGCGCTTTCTATCGCTTAAATCGCACCATGGCCTGCCGATTGGTAAAGGCTATGGCGACATCCACCTTTGACTGCTATCTCTGCGGAACGGCAAACCCGTCCGACGCGGACTACTGCGTGCAATGCGGTGGACAGCTCCTAAAGGTCGCCGATGCAGAAAACCACGGCGACCTCCCCGACGCCTTCGAGAACCCATTCGCCGAGCCCAGCGAACCAGCACAGATTCCAAACTCTCAGCCCCCGGACGCGCCAAAGAAGCCAGCTCGCAAGGTGCACGCCTCGATCGAGGACCAACGCCTTTCCGATGCACTCGGGTTAACCGAAAAGGCTGAACAGCCACGGCAGCGACCACGCAAGAAACAGGCGGTTCAGAAACAATCGAGTGGTCAGCCACAACCGACTGGTCAACGGTCGCAAGCGGACCCGGGCCAACAGCCGCCGCAGGACCGCCCTCTTGGACCACAGCGAGGCCAGCTCCCACCGACGAGCGATCCTCGCGCAGGACTCTTCTCATCGCGCGGAGACGAAGAGGTGGGGCCGATTGCATGGGTAATTGTTGGCGTTCTATTTCTCGCTGTTGGATGGCTTGGATACTTCACCCTCCTTAGAACCGATGACCGCCCGACGCCTGAGAGCATCGGATTTGTCGCAGAGACCACAACGCTCCCACCCACGACAACCATCCCAGAGGACGAAGAACTGACCACGCTCCAAGAGGTCGACTCGGAGTACGATGCGTCGCTCGTACGAATCGTGCCCTTCGCTTGTGAAGCAGGCCAGGGTGACCAGAGCGGTGAACCCGTGGTCGGTGTAGCAATCAACGAGCGAAGTGTCCTCGTCGGACCCGCTCTTCCTGCCGGAACGAATGCTGTTCGTATCGTTACCCGCACCGGTGCGAGCCGAGTTGCGATCTTGAGCCAGGTTGGAGGCGCAACAATCGCTACGTCAAACGCTCGCACCAGCCGCAACCTCGACATTGAAGCCGTCGGCGCAGAGGCATCTTTCTACCTGGCCTTCGACCTCGAGTCGAATGAAGTCACAACCACCGAGACATCCCAGGGCACCGACGTCGAGATCGAAGTCTCAGACACGGGCCTCGTGCACCAGGTACGGGCCGGCACCACCAACGTGAGCGCCCAGCAGCTTGCTGCGATCGATCTAACCATCGAGATCGATGAGGAAGCGCGCAGACGCGGAGGGGCGACCTGCAACGAAGCGAATGCCTTCTCCATCGCGAACCCCGCCCCCGACGAAGCTACAGAAGAGACTGTAGAAGAAGAGACCGTAGAAGAAACAGACGAGTAGTCGTGCCCAACGGCGAGGCCCGGACGGGCCGTCGCCGAAGGTAACAACATCGATTACGACTCGGTGATGGTTACCGAGTTGATGACTACATCGGTGTTTGGCTTATCACCAGGGCCGGTCGCAACGCCCTGCATGGCGTCGACGATGTCGAGGCCTTCGGTGACCTGACCGAAAAGCGAGTACTGCGGTGGAAGGCCAACTCCGCTTGCACCGCTCACGATGAAGAATTGGCTCCCATTGGTGTTCGGGCCAGCATTCGCCATTGCGACCGAACCAATCTTGTAGGTGTTCGGAGCTGGAAGCTCGTCTTCGAACTTGTAGCCCGGACCACCACGGCCAGTACCCGTTGGGTCGCCACCTTGACACATGAAGCCGTTAATGATGCGGTGAAAGATCACGCCTTCGTAGTAGCGATAGCGCGCGAGCACAACAAAATTGTTCACCGTCTTTGGGGCAGCAGCTGCGTCGAGGGCGATCGTCATCGAACCGAGTGACGTGTCGAGAACCGCCGTATAGGTCTTCGAAGGGTCGATGCACATCGGCGGCGCTTCGGCGAATGATTCGACGCGCTCAGCGGCGCCTTCTGGTGGGGGGCATGCGATGCTCGACATGAAAGTCCTTTTCTGAGAGGTTGATGGGGCGAACCTTGTCGCCCGGTGCGAACGGTAGTCGAAATGATCCGTTTACAGGCAACATCCACCAACTAGACACCCCTGCAGACCTATTGTCACCTCCATGTCCCAGCAGCTCCCACTCCTCCGCAGCCTCAGCGTGCTTTCGACTCGCCGCCGCGACTCCGAAGTACCGGCCGTGATGGCATGCCGTGAATGTGAGGTCACCTGGCGCGACGTGCAGGGTGCTCCCTGCTGGTTCTGTGGCGAGATCGGCGAGCTTGCCAACCCCAAGCGCCTCGTACTGGACTGAGTCTTCGCCTTCGGCCGGCGTTGTTGGCCATAGCGTGCTCGCTTAGCGTCGAAAGAGGCCGCGCTTTTTTGATGCTAGGTCTTCTTCGGGGATCTCGGCTAGGGCGTCGACGAACTCGTGGGTCGTTTGATACCTGTCCGCCGGGTTCTTCTCCATGGCGCGAACGATGACCGTCTCGATCGACTCGGCGAGTGCTTTGTTGATCGACCGCGGTGATGGTGGGGGCTGTTCGGCATGCATTCGCAGCAGATCCATTCGTTCGCCGTAGAAAGGCAGCTTGCCGGTCGCCATCCGAAACAGCGTCACGCCCAGCGAGTAGATATCAGCTCGGCCGTCGACCATTCCGTCAGCAACTACCTGTTCGGGCGACGCGGTCATCGGAGTCGCATACAACCTTCCGGGTTCGGCTGCGGGATCGGCGCTGTCCTGTGCCAGACCAAAGTCAAAGAGCACCGGATCGTCCTCGGAGCGCATCAGCACGTTCGAAGGTTTCACGTCGCGGTGCACCACTCCGGCGTCGTGGCACGCCCCAAGCGCTTCACCAATGCGCGAAGCGATAGCCACTGCATCACCAGGTTGAAGGGGTTTCCCAACCGTCATGATGTCGGCGAGCGTTTCACCATCGATCCACTCCATCTCGATGAACAAGACATCGGCGATCGTGCCCATCTTGTGAACTGAGATCACCCGCTCGTGATCGATTTTGTCCAAAGCGTTGAACTCGCGAGGCACGGCCGCTCGAAAGTCAGCATTGCCCATCGCGAAGGTCGACAGCACCTTGACCGCCACGTCGACATCGTCTGAACGGCGTCCGAGAAAGACCGTGGCCGAGGCGCCCTTGCCGAGCACATCGCGAATCATGTACGGCCCAAAGCGACGACCGATTGCAATCGATGCAACCACGGCTGTCCCCTTCCTTGAGCTGTCGACTCACTGCAGTTTGTTGACTCGATCGACCGGCGCCGATACCGAGTTTAAGCCTAGATAGCTAGAAGCTCGGAGGTCACGACCTCGCCGATGGCCCGCTGGCCGTCTTCATTGGGGTGGGCGCAGTCGAGACGCGAAATGAGCGGATCGTCGACACCGCCGTCGTCAGCACAGAGTGCATTGCTACCGCCAGTAAAGGTGTCGACGAGTCCTTGAAGTGGTCCCAATCCGTCGCGTAGAGCGTCGAGCCCAGCTCCATTCGGCGCCTCGAAAACGTCCGCATCACCGTCGAGGCGCGCAATAGAAACCCGACCAGGTCGCTGCTCGGCCATCAGATCGACGATCTGTTCATTGAACGCATCGACGATGTTGTTGGTCACTGCGACCATGCAGTCTGCGGTGCAGCCGTCGACACCGACCGGGTTCGCTGCCACAGGGTTATACAAGGTCGTGACCACGATGTGAGCACTCGTCGTGCTCACTAGCACGTCGAGCACGTCGGCCACATTTGACCGAGCTACAGCAGCCCTCATCTCAATCTCGCTTGGATCTGCGGCTCGGGTCGGGTCCTGGCCGGCACCGGTCGTGAGCCACTGATCGAGATCGAACAGACCAATGTCGTCCGCGCCGATCGTGAGCGTGATGATCGTCGGGTTCAGTTGGGTCGCACGTTCGAGCTGGGTTGCGGGTGCACCGATCACATCGCCGTCGCCATTGGTGGCTTCGGTCTCGATGATGCCAAGATCGCCTGAACCAATGCCGGCGCACGCAACAAAGATGAGCTCGGCCTCTGCTCCCAGCGCTCCCGCTTCGATCAGGCGCTCAAAGGCGACCGATCCGTACGAGTCCATCTCGCTTCGGAAGCACTCGTCCGAACTCACAAAGTCGCTTCGATCGCGCCCGAACCCGGCTGCGATCGAGTCGCCCATCACAAAGACCGTGTCGATGCTGGGCTCGTTGCGCGCAACTAGACGGACGGTCGCCTCGCTCACCAGACCGCCCGTATCGGTGGCGCTGAACACGACATCCCACTCTCCCGGCTCGGTCGGTTGCCACTCGAACCCAATGATCCGCCCGCGCACGTTCGTCACCGGCAACAGTCCGCTGGCGTCGTTGCTGAGCAGGCGAACCACGGTGTCGTCGTTGTTTGGGTCGACGACGACCACCGCCTCAGAGACCGACTGGCCGACTTGGGCGAAGGTGCTCTCGGGAACGTCGATCTCGGGTGGTCGAGGTGCCATCGTCGTCGTGGTGACAGCGGTTGTCTCGGTCGTAGAGAGCTCGCCCTCACTCTGCTGGTCACCCACGTCATCACCGGCGGACGCTAACTGACCGGTCGACGAGCATGCGCCGAGAAGAAGGAAAACGCCGCCGATGAGCAGGATGAACAGAGAACGGCGGGGTTGCACTCGACCATGCTTGCACCCATTTCCCATAGCCTCATAGCCGTGAACAACATCGACCCCACTTCCCCACCTCCCACCGACGACCCGTTCCTCTGGCTCGAAGAAGTTGAGGGTGACGAGGCGCTCGACTGGGTCCGAGGCCACAACGAGAGAACCCTCAACGAATTGCAGTCGGATCCCCGATATGGCGGCATCGAGGCTGCTGCACTCGAGATCTTGACCGGCGATGACCGCATCCCATACGGCACGATTCGCGACGGCAACGTCTACAACTTCTGGCAGGACGAGACCCATGTCCGGGGACTCTGGCGACGAACGACTATCGACAGCTATCGCACCGAAGACCCCGAGTGGGAGGTGCTGCTCGACATCGACGACCTTGCTGAGACCGAAGACGCCAACTGGGTGTTTAAAGGTGCCAACGTGTTTCGTCCCATCGACGGCGGCCCCTTCCGAACTCTGATCTCGCTCTCCGACGGTGGAAAAGACGCGATCATTCAGCGGGAGTTCGACATAGAGACAACAACGTTCGTCGCCGATGGTTTCGTTACCCCTGAAGCAAAGCAAGGTTCGGCGTGGGTCGATGCGGACACGCTGCTGATCGCCACCGACTGGGGTGACGGTGACGGGTCGAGCGTAACCGAATCTGGCTATCCCTTTGTGGTGAAGCGCTGGACTCGCGGTACCCCCCTCGAAGAAGCGGTCGAGATGCTGCGTGGCACTCCCTCCGACGTCGGTGTGTTCCCCTTCTCGGTCGAACGTGAGAACGGCGAGATCCTCGTCGGGGCTGTTCAAGCTGACACCTTCTTCACATCGACCTACTGGCTGTTCCCCAACGGCTCCTCCGATGCCGTGCAGTGGCCAATTCCACCAAAGTCGTCACCGAACGGCATTTCTCACGGACGTTTCCTCCTGTCGCTCGAACAAGACTGGCAGCCCGGGACCGAGGAGTTTCGAACCGGCGATCTCGTCGCGTTCGACCTGGACACCTTCCTCGACACCCATTCGCTTGGGCCGGTCGAGTTGGTGTTCCGGCCTTCGCCGACACAGGCCGTTGGCGGCGTCGCCGTCGCGTCCAACGGCACGCTGTTGTCGATTACAGAGAACGTCATTGGCCGAGTGCTACGCCTCGAGCCCAACGATTCTGGATGGGCCACCACCCCGGTCGATCTTCCTGGAACCGGTGACGTTGGCCTTGCCTATGCCGACCTGCGCGAGAACATTGTGCTGTTGAACTACGAGGACTTTCTCACGCCGGCTTCGCTTCTTGCGCTCGACAGTGCAACCGACGAGATCGAGACGTGGAAGACAGCTCCGGCGCGCTTCGACGCGGAGGGACTCGTCGTTGAACAGCACATGGCCACCTCAGCCGACGGAACCAAGGTCCCCCACTTCGTCGTCCGTAACCAAGACGTGACGTTCGATGGATCGACCCCCACATTGCTGTACGGGTACGGCGGCTTCCAGGTCCCGCTAAACCCCTCTTACAGCGGCAATATCGGCCGCAACTGGCTGGAGGGTGGCGGAGCGTTCGTGCTTGCCAACATTCGGGGAGGTGGTGAATTCGGGCCATTGTGGCATCAAGCAGGGCTCAAGACCAAGCGTCAGCACATCTTCGACGACTTCATCGCAGTCGCCGAAGCGCTTATCGAGTCGGGACTGACGTCTCCAGATCACCTCGGCATTATGGGCGGCTCGAACGGCGGCCTTTTGATGGGCGTCATGTTGAACCAACGCCCAGACCTGTGGAACGCGGTCGTCGTGCAGGTGCCTTTGCTCGACATGTTGCGCTATCACCTCCTGCTCGCTGGCGCGTCGTGGGTGGACGAGTACGGGTCGCCCGAAGACCCAGAAGAACGAGCGTTTCTGGAAACGATCTCGCCGGTGCACAACTTCGACAGTTCAAAGCCGTACCCCACACCGTTGTTTGTGACCTCGACCAAGGACGACCGAGTTCACCCCGGCCACGCCCGCAAGATGGCCAAACTCTTCGAGGATGCGGGACTGCCGTTCCTCTACTACGAGAACATCGACGGCGGACACTCGGCGGCCGCCAACCAAACCGAAGCTGCCAAGCGAACCTCCCTCGAATTCACGTACTTAAAGAGGCACCTGAGCTAGCGAAGAGCATGACACCGCGCTAGCGATGGCTTCGCCCATCTCCTGGGTGAAACTTAATCGTCGTGGTGGACCTTGGAGAAGGCTTCGACGAGGGCTACGAAGTTCTCTAGCGAGTCGCCGAACTCTTCGACGAACGGCTCGGAGCTGCCACCGACCATCATCACACCGGGGATTGTCGCGAGCAGTTCCATCACGGTCGATCGCCGGTGCGCCTGGCTTTCGGGAGTTGAGGGGTAGATCACACTCTCGCTCGTGATCGTCCCAAGTTCTTCGGGCGTCACACCACGGACCGGGCGCCCGCTGAGCAACCCTTCCGCAGCGGCCGGCCCGTGAACGTCGGAGATGATGATCGTGGCCAGGTCGTCGATGAGCGGATCGCCAGCTGTTGCTGGCCAGCACAGCATGGTGCGCGCAACGAGTTCTGGACGGTCGACGAGCAATCTCAAAGCAGCGCTGCACCCGTTGGAACCAGCGACGAGTGCGACCTGTTCGTGGCCCGCCCCTTCGATCGTCGCCGCGAGCGCTTCAGCCTCGTGGGTCCACGACGTTGGCTCTTCGGGGCGTTCATGCAGCACGACCTCGACGTTTCGGCCGGTGAGCATCGGTGCGACACCGGTGCTCACCCAGAATGACTCGGCGGTAATCGCTGGTTCGTCATAAAGTCCGCCATGAACGAGGACGACCGGTAACGGTTTTGGAAGGTGTACCACGAACTCGTTCTATCAGCCGACCACGACGTGGCCGTCGACCCAAACGCGTGTCATGTCGTCGCGTCCGGCCATCCGCGTCAGCTTCTCGAAGCGGCGTTCCGCAGTATCGCCCGTCGGGTGGTTGTCGACGTTGTCGAGCAAGACAGCAACAGCATCG
>CAZHUR010000027.1:0-13106 GCA_964535395.1 uncultured Acidimicrobiales bacterium | reverse complement strand
GAATTGATCCTCGCGATCCGTCGATGAGCTTGCCCGTCAACGGTGTCGAACTGACCAACGATGTACACGTTGGAGCCATCGGTAGCGATTGCGTTGACAAAATTGTCAACCTCAGGGCGCCAACCTGCATCGAACTGGCCCGAGTCTGCGTTGTAGGCAGCGATGTAGGGCTGATCAAAAGTACTGCCACCGGCGTTTTGTACCTGTGTGAACGTCCCGACCACGATCACGCGGTTGCCAATGACGATGCTGTCGAGCACCTCGCCGTTGGTCACCCGCAACGTGTCGGTGCGCGGCCTCTCGGTGACGCCAGCATCGGCGGCGAAAGCTTCCGCGGCAAGAATGCCAAGAAACGCGGCTACTGCAACAACGAGCATTGCAACGGGGAAAAGGGAACGTCGTAGAACGATCATTTCGACCTCAGTGGGGTAAGCCCGCCATGGGCATCCCGCCTCTTGGGCATCCCGCCAAATCGAAAAACTATCAGAAGCCACCCAAATTGTGCACGTCCCTTTCATGTGACATAGCTCATTGATCGGACCGACGGAAAGTGGTCACGAAACTGCGCGGAACGTACTGCTCGGTATGGCATATTCGTGCCGTCTGACTAGTGTTTCTTTTACATAACACTGAGGAATGCAATGACCCCATCACTTGCGCAAAACAAGGACAACAGTCTCGACGTTGCCGAAGACTTCGCGGGCGACGCCCAATCGATTGGAGCCCTCCACGGCTCGGCACGAGGCAATCGAAACGTTTCGCAACGACTGGCAGCAATGGAACGGCTGGTTCCGCTCCGAGGACAACACCTACTCGACGTTGGTTGCGGAACGGGTGAGTACACCACCGCGCTCGCCGAGAATTTCGAAACCGTCGACGGCATCGAGATCGAGCGAAACCGCCTCGAAGTGTTCAAAGAGAACGCACCAGAACACGTCAACCTTCACATGATGTCGGCAAACAAACTCGATTTCGAAGACGACACGTTCGACACGATCGTGATGATCGAGGTACTCGAACACCTCACCGACATCGAAGGAGCGCTCAGCGAACTGTCTCGAGTGCTCACGCCTCGCGGCCGAATCGTGCTCACCACGCCATCGCGCCGCTGGCCGTTCGAACAGCACGGTGTGCTCTACAACGACAAGCGCTACCCCAGCTATTACGCACCAGGGCTGGTGTGGATCAAGTCGCTACACGAGAAGTTCAGCGATGCCGCAGCGTTCGAACCCAAAGACATCGAGAACCTCGCTGCCTCCGCCGGTCTCGAGCTTGAGAACCACACCTTTATGATGCCGCCACTCGATTCGTTCGATGAAGGCCACGTAGTGCATAAGGCAACCGAGGCAATCGAAGGCGTCGCTCAGCACTTCTTCGGCCAGACGATCGTGGCGTCACTGCGACACACCTAGGCGCGTATCCACATCGATCGCTGTTCCAGCCGTACCGAAAAACATCGCGAGGGGTATCCTGGACATACGTAGTTCTTCGGAAGGTTGTTCATGAGCACTGCAGACATCGGCGTCGACCTAAGCAAGTACGAGCTTGGGTGGTCCGACGCGGAGGATTACCTCTACAAGCCCAAGAAGGGCCTCAACACCGACATCATCAACGAGATGTCGTGGATGAAGGGCGAGCCATACTGGATGCGCGACTTCCGCTTGAAGTCGTACAGCAGGTTCCAGAAGCGCGCCATGCCCACCTGGGGCGGCGACATGTCCGAGATCTACTTCGACGACATCTTCTATTACATCAAGCCAACCGAAACCGTGAAGGACGACTGGGACGACATTCCCGATGCCATCAAGGACACCTACGAAAAGCTTGGCATTCCTGAAGCTGAGCGCAAGTACTTGGCGGGTGTCACCGCCCAGTACGAATCGGAAGTGGTGTATCACCGCAACCGCGAAGACCTGGAGGAGTTGGGTGTCATCTTTTGTGACATGGACACCGCGCTGCGCGAATACCCCGAGCTCGTCAAGGAATACTTCGGCACCGTTATCCCGCCGAACGACAACAAGTTCTCGTCTCTCAACTCGGCCGTGTGGTCGGGCGGCAGTTTTATCTATGTGCCGCCAGGCGTTCACGTAGACCAGCCTCTTCAGGCCTACTTCCGCATCAACGCCGAGAACATGGGCCAGTTTGAACGCACGCTAATCATCGCCGACGAGGGCAGCTCGGTGCACTACATCGAGGGCTGTTCGGCGCCGGTGTACACCTCCGACTCGCTGCACTCAGCGGTGGTCGAGATCATCGTGAAGGAGTCGGCTCGCGTCACCTACACGACGATCCAGAACTGGTCGAACAACGTGTTCAACCTGGTCACCAAGCGGGCCAAGGTCTACGCCGAAGGCCACATGGAATGGATCGACGGCAACATCGGCAGCCGCCTCACCATGAAGTACCCAGCGGTTGTCATGGTTGGACCGAAGGCATCGGGTGAAGTTCTCTCCGTTGCCTACGCCGGAAACGGACAGCACCAAGACGCCGGCGCCAAGATGATTCACGCCGCACCAGAAACCACGTCCAAGATCGTCAGCAAGTCGATCAGTTCCGATGGTGGTCGCACCAGCTACCGCGGTCTGGTTCACGTCGACGAAAGCGCACACGGCTGTAAGAGTTATGTGCAGTGCGACGCGCTCATCCTCGACGAAGACTCGATCAGCGACACCTATCCCTATATGGAGATTGGTTCACGCGACGCGATCGTTGGGCACGAAGCCACCGTGTCGAAGGTCGCCGACGAGCAGCTCTTCTACCTGATGAGCCGCGGCCTTTCTGAAGAACAGGCCATGGGCATGATCGTGAACGGCTTCATCGAGCCAATCACCCGCACACTTCCAATGGAGTACGCGGTCGAGTGGAGCCGCCTGATCGAGCTGCAAATGGAAGGCTCGATCGGTTAGCCCGACCTTCGTTGCTGAATCGCCACCACGATCGCAGGGGGTGGTGGCGACGGGTATGAATCGCGAAACAGGTGGACCATGAGGTGGCCCGCGGGGCACTTCACATAGCCAACGATGCCTTGGCTGGTCAGATGTTTGGATTCGATGTTGGATTCGGGGAGAAGGTGTGTTGCGCCGCACCACCCGCAGTCAATGCTGAACATGACATCATGCTGCTCGCAACAAGCCATTAGCAAAAGCGATGATTAGTTAGTCAATTTCATTAGCAGAGCTAATCAGTGTGGATTAGGCTTGACATCATGTTGGACGTGACGATCACGCAGCTGCGCATGCTTCGAGAGGTTGTCCGCCTCGGGACGATCGCCAAGGCAGCCGAACACCTGGGATACACACCTTCTGCGGTGTCCCAGCAGTTGTCGGCGGTGGAAAGATCGATCGGTGTCGCCGTCCTCGAACGAGTTGGCCGCAACGTCATCCCGACCGATGCAGGTCACGAGCTTGTGGCTCACGGCGAACTGATCCTCGGTCAGCTCGACAGGGCAGAGGCGGCCATCGAACAAATCCAGGGCAAGGTCGCTGGCGACCTACGGGTCTTTTTCTTTGGTTCGATTGGCTCGACGATGCTCGAACCGGTCATGAGTCAGCTCAACGCCACATACCCCGATCTGCGCATTCGGACATCGATGGAGGATCGAAACCCCCGCGACATGCTCAAGCGTGGGGATCTGCACGTCGCCTTCGCCGTTGCTCGCGACGACGCGCCGATCAACGACACCGACCTCAGCCGTATGCTCGTCTGCCGGGACTGGCTCAAACTTGCGGTCCCCAAGGGCACACTCTCCGAACGTGGTCCAGTCGATCTGAACGTGATGCAGGATTGGGACTTCATCGCTCCTCCGGCGGGCGATGCATATGGATTCGCAGTGGGGAGAGCCTTTTCAACCATGTCGGCTCCGCCGGTCGTCGCGCACCAGTTGGCCGACTTTCCAACGGTGCTACGTCTCGTCGCTAACGGAACGGCGGCGGCGTTGGTTCCAGACCTTGCCCTCGTTCGAGAGCCGACTGGCGTCGACATCTACGAGCTCAAGTTTCCACAGCACCGCGTGATTGACCTGCTGTATCGAACATCGACAGAACAACGACCGGCAATCCAGGCGTTTCTCCGCACAGTCGCAGAGGTCGCCGACACAATGGGTCTCGACCGGACCGAGTGAGTCTCGCTCGATTAGATAATTTCGAAATCGATTAACTGCTCTCGGAGGGTAGGACTAAGGTCGCGTCGTCCCAGAATACGGAGCGGTGACACGTGCAAGAATTGTCCTTCGGGGTCGGCGATTGGGCCCGCGAACGCACAACTGAACTCGCCGAGCAATTTCGCTCGGTCGACACCAAGCCACTTGCAGATCTCTCGCGCGACGACCTCGAATGGCTTGACGGCAAGGCGAAGGGCACGATGATGCTGCTTCGTGCGCACTTGTCGTACTGCGTGCGACAAGCCGTTCCCGGCCATCCCTTGTCGCTGGCTGAGGATGGAGCCACGATCGACCTCAGGGATGTGCGCATCGAGATCGACCAGGTCATCGCCGAAATCAGTGATGCGCGAGCTCAGATCCGTTGGGCCCTCCAAAACGAGCCCGCCCCTTCGATCATTGCCCCCGAACCGGAGACTGTTCACCTCGCGACGCCAGCCGAAGACAAAATTCTCGAACTCGAGAAGAAGCGTCGAGACGGAGCCATCAGCGAAGCGGAATTTGCAACCGCACTACGAGCGGTCATGCTGCGGGCTAAATCGTAGGTTTTTCATTCACACAGCGCCTTTCAGACCTCTTTCACACCCATCCCATACTTTCGGTGAGTCAAAAAACACGTAACGTAATGTTGGCGTACTTCTAGAGGGCTGGTCTACACTCGCGAGAGCGGTTGTTTGACCGCTCACCGAGACCTTTGGCGGCGAGAGAACATCACGTGCAACCAAAAAAATTACGCCAGAGTGATGAAGCTCTGGAGTTAGTACCGGACGATGTTTCGACGGTAGAACAGCTGAGCAGTCGGCGGATCCAGAAGCGCAGCGCAGAACTTTCGATGATCCGACCCCGCGGCACCTATCAGCGGCGCTTCAAGCGCCCGTTCGATCTGGTCGTCGGTTCGATGGTTGCTGTGGCTTCTGCGCCGCTCACGCTTCTCATCGCAGCAGCAGTGCGCGTCGGCCTCGGCAAGCCTGTCTTCTACGAACAAGAACGAATTGGGAAGAACGGCGAAACCTTCACGATCTATAAGTTCCGCACAATGCGCCCCGATCGTCGCCGACAGGTCATCGACCTGCGAGATGGAGCCGAGCGGCGAAACGCTCACAAGAGCGAGCACGATCCCCGCCACACCGGTCTCGGTCGCAAGTTGCGACAGACGAGCCTGGACGAACTACCGCAGGTCCTCAACGTGCTCCGCGGCGACATGAGCCTGGTCGGGCCCCGACCTGAAATCCCGCGGATTGCAATTGAAGGTGGCTACGCCGACCACATTCGACATGAGGTCAAGCCCGGAATGACCGGCCCCTACCAAACCTCAGACGCGCGCCTCAACGGCGACCTTCGTGACGGTCTGGACCTTGACGCTGAGTACGTCGAGAACGTATCGCTGCGCCGTGATCTCCAGTATCTGGTGCGAACAGTTTCGGTGCTGTTCAATAACCGCAGCGGCAGCTGAACTGAAAAAGACGTAAAACCTTCTCCGAAACGGGTAAACGACGCCGTTTGGCGCGGCATCATAGAAATATGCCGATGCGTCAGGACTGCAAATACTTCGAGAGTCGCACCTATCCAACCGGTGACACCGTTCGCAAGTGCGACCTTGATCTCGCGCCTGAAGCGCCTTGGCGATGCCCCGTGGATTGCCCAAAGTACGAGCGTCGCATGGCAGACGTTGCGTGGAGCCACGGCACGCTGGTCACGCCAGCAACCCCAGAAGAGCCAGTGAGCCTCGGTGAAGATGACAGCGTTGCTGCCCTGCTCGATGCCGCAGAGGACATCGTGAACGCCGCAGGCCCCGACATCAAAGCAGAGGTCGAAGCCGAACGGCTGAATGCCGCAGCAAAGAAGAAGGGTCTAGGACGCTTCTTTCGCCGGAAGAAGTGACGAAAGCCTCCACGTTCGATCGCCGCGCGACCCGGCTGTAGGAGCACACAGACCGGTAGTCTTACGGACATGAGTACTACCCAAGAAACTGTGGCATGGCTCGACGCTCACCGCGCGAGCGCAGCCGACCAGTTCGCCAGCGCCGACCGACCAGATCCCACCGAAGAAGAGTGGCGCTACAGCCGGATCAACACGATCGATCTCGATCAGTACAGCCCGGTCGCACAAGCAACGAGCACCATCGAAACCCAACTCATCGATGGAGCCGCAGCGACCATCACGATACGAGACGGCTTTATCACCTCACTCGATCGCACAGATGCGCTTGGCAAGGCAACCGTTCAGCCACTGACCGAGCATCCCGAGGGTGAGGCGCTTCTCAACCACCTTCGAGGTGACGCGGCCAGTGCGATCGATCTGCTGCACAACGCACACCTGGGAGAAGTTGTCGTCATCGACGTCCCTCGCGGCGCACACATCGAGGCACCCGTCGTCATCGACACCTACACAGACGTCGAAGGCGGGCTGAGCTGTCCGCACACGATCGTTCGAGCAGCGAACGGATCGAGCGTCAACGTGTTCGAACGACGCCGCTCCGGAGACGCCAACCAGCTCGTTGTACCAGCCGTCGAACTCGACGCTGCACCAGATGCTCGAATCGGCTACCTGATCGTGCAACAACACGGGCCCAACACAAACTCGCTCGAACACCACGTGTGCCGAGTCGACCAGCAAGCCAACATCACCTCGGCAGTGGCGGCCTTTGGCGGCGACTACGCCCGAACCCGCGCCGACATCAGAATGGACGGACGAGGCGCAAACGGCGACCTCCTCTCGGCCTATTTCGGTGATGGTTCGCAGATGCTCGACTTTCGAACCTTCCAAGAGCACAACGCGCCAGACACCACCTCACGGCTGTTGTTCAAGGGCGCGGTCACCGGCAGCGCACAGTCGGTGTACTCCGGGCTCATCACGGTCTCAGACGAGGCTCCAGGCACCAACGCCTTCCAAACAAACCGCAATCTCAAGCTGTCCGACGACGCGTGGGCCTACTCGGTGCCAAACCTCGAGATCGACCAGAACCAAGTTGCGTGCAGCCACGCATCGACCGTCGGCGAAATTGATGAAGACCAGCGCTACTACCTCGAAAGTCGAGGCGTCCCCACCAACATTGCCGAACAGCTGCTGGTGTCGGGCTTCTTTGCCGAGGTCATTGCGTTGTTCCCAATCGACGCGGTCAAAGTTGAGATGCAACAGATCATCGACGCTGCGCTTCAAGCAGACCGTCTCCAAGCCGGCAGCGAGGTAAGCGCCTGATGTCCAACGATGAAAAGACCACGGTCAAGCTCTGCGAACTCGATTCTGTCGACGACGACTCGATCACCACAACCACGATCGACGGCCGCATCATCGCCTATGGCCGGGTCGACGGCGAGTGGTTCGCCATCGACGATACGTGCACCCACGGCGCCGTGTCGCTCTCCGATGGCTACCTAGAGGCCGACGACAAAACGATCGAGTGCCCACTGCACGGATCGCTCTTCTCACTCGAAACCGGCGAAGCTCTCACGCTCCCCGCAATCAAACCCGTCGCACGCCACTCGGTCGAACAAAAAGACGACGGAGTGTTCATCACTATCGAAGGAGACGCTCAGTGAGCGAACTCGTCATTACCGACCTTCACGCAACCGTCGGCGGCAAAGAGATCCTGAAGGGCGTGTCGCTGACCGTCCGCAGCGGTGAAGTGCACGCGATCATGGGCCCGAACGGGTCTGGCAAGTCGACACTCAGCCACGTGATCACCGGCAAGCCCGGTTACACGGTCACCGGAGGTTCGGTCACCCTCGACGGCGTCGAACTGCTCGAACTCCCAGCTTGGGAACGCGCCCACGCTGGCCTGTTCCTTGCAATGCAGTACCCGACCGAAGTCCCTGGAGTGTCGCTCGAAGCAATGCTCACCGAGTCAGCCGTCGCCGGCGGCCGCGACGTAGACGAGGTCCACGCACGCATCGCCACAGAAGCCGAACGCATCGGCCTTGCCACAGAACTCATCACCCGCCCGCTCAACGTCGACCTGTCCGGCGGCGAGAAGAAGCGAAACGAAACAGTCCAGCTCGGCGTTCTCGACCCAAAGATTGCCATCCTCGACGAGATCGACTCCGGTCTCGACGTCGACGCAATGAAGGCCGTCACCCGTCGCATCGAAGAAGCCACCAACGGCGAAGATGAGCTCGGCGTGCTCGCAATCACGCACTACAAGCGACTCTTCGAAGAGCTCGAACCAGATCACGTGCACGTCTTTGCTGCCGGCGTCATCCAGACCTCGGGCGGTGCAGAGCTCGCTGACGAACTCGAGCGCACGGGCTACGGCGACTATGTCGGACTCGTCGAAGAAGACTCCAAGCCAGAGGCATTCCATAACCCCTTCGGCGAAGCAACCTTCGCCGATTCCATGAACCTCCACGAAGGATGATCAGGCTTAGCCGATAGCTCGCTCCGTTTTGTCGCCTTCGGCTCCGGGTCGCGGCCGGTCTAGCGGTTTAGGTTTGAACGCTCGGTTGCGGCGCCGAGCACCGCCGAGCCGATCACGGGAGCTGGCTCGCCTACCAGGCGTGCAATACACGAGAACTGACTTGGTGAAACCGTGAGCAGTCCTTGCGTGGCGAGCAGGGGAGGCTGGCTGACACCACCGGTGAGTTCGGCTGTCCAACCTTCGGTTTCGTTCACAACAAACGACACGTGACCAACATCGCCGTCGGGCAGCGAGTTTGTGCCAAAGAGCGTCGCTGAGGTCGGAACGTCCACTTGTTGGCCGAACTGGGCGCCATCGAAGCTGGCTTGGGTTGCGGTCTGCCAGACCACTGCACCAGTAGCTGAATTGACCATGCGCACCCGATGAAACCCTGGCGCCGCGGGGTGCGGGTCCGAGATGATGACCTGACCCGAGTTCGTGCCGACCACACCGTCGAACACCTGCGTCGTCGAAGGAAGGCGCCACAATTCGGCTCCGGTTGAGGCGCTGAGGGCAACGAATACGAACGGCTCGCCAGGGCGCAGGTCGCCGCTTGCGGTGGAGGTGATGATCTGTTCGTCACCGACACGAACTGGGGACCCAACGTTGGCGACACTCCACAACTCTTCGCCCGTGTCTCGACTAAGCGCGGCAATGCCACCGCCGGGAGCAAGGCTTGGGGATACCTCGTAGAACACCGCGTCCGGCGTGGCCCAGATGTCGCCAGCTCCAACCCGGTCGGCGTTCGTTATATCCCACAATCGACCGCGAGCCTCGATGTCGACAGCCACGATGCGGTTTCGAGAGGCGACGGTGATCGTGTTGGTCGTGTACGCAAGGGAATCTGCGCGCAACACGTCGTCGAGTGTCCAAACCACGCGACCGGTCGCCAGGTCGATCGCCTTTACACCGACGGCGTCGAGAGCGTATGCCTCGCCTTCGGTCAGGATCACGTTGTTGAAGTCGAACCGGCGCTCGTTGATCCAGATGTCCTCGCCGGTCTCTAGGTCGAGCGCTCGGATTGACTCGCGGGTCACGACGATCAAACTCGTCTCGGTTACCGCCAGATCGATCGTCTCGGTGTCGAAGAATCGCTGCCACAGCGGACGCCGAGTCTCAAGACTCAACGCACCAAGACCGGGTGCCTGACCTCGGTTCGAACGGAACGACACAAATGCTGCGGTCTCGCTCACGGCGCTCACCGCTCCTGGCTCAGGGATAGGGAAGCTCCACAGTTCGCTTCCGTCAGCTGGAGAAAGCAGCGAAACGTGAGCAGAATTGTCTGCCTGACACGGATCGGCCGAGGTATCCGGAGCAAGAAAGCTTGCGTCGGCGAGAGATGACGGTGCAGTTCCGGGAGCGCCTGAGGTAGCTCCCGAATCGTCCGAAGAACGGGGAGCGTGAGCGAGCTCAGGTGCGTTTGCGAGGGGTGTATCACTGGCAGCGCAGGCAGCGACGAACAGGGCGAACGTCGCCCCCAACGCAGCCAAATGGCGGCGTTTGCCCATAGGAATGGAAACCTTACTCGGTTTGACCGAACGAAGGTGGACACCCCCGTCAGAATCGAATCGCTGACCTAGACTGCCCGAATGCCCAAAGCTCTCATCACAGGAATCACCGGCCAAGACGGTTCGTACCTCGCCGAACTTCTTTTGGAGAAGGGCTACGACGTTGTTGGCATGCTGCGGCGGTCGAGCACCGTCAACTTTTCCCGCATCGATCACTTTCGTGACGACATCGTGCTCGCCCCCGGCGACCTGATCGACGGGGCCTCTTTGGTCAACGTTCTACGAGAACACGAACCCGACGAGATCTATAACCTCGCCGCCCAGTCGTTTGTGCAAACGTCGTTCGGCCAACCAGTTCTCACCGGCGAGGTCACCGCACTCGGTGTGACCCGTATGCTCGATGCGATTCGAATGGTCAGCCCTGACGCCCGCTTCTACCAAGCCTCATCGAGCGAAATGTTCGGTAAGGCAACCGAGGTTCCGCAAACCGAGCTCACGTCGTTTCATCCCCGCAGCCCGTACGGGGTGGCCAAGCTCTACGGCCACTGGATCACGGTGAACTACCGGGAGAGCTACGACATGTTTGCTTCCTCAGGCATTCTCTTCAACCATGAGAGCCCGCGCCGCGGCAGCGAATTCGTCACCCGCAAAGTGACCCAAGGGGCAGCGAGGATCAAGGCCGGCAAGCAAGACAAGCTGATGCTCGGCAATCTCGACGCGCAACGGGACTGGGGCCACGCACGGGATTACGTCGACGCCATGTGGCGGATGTTGCAACAAGACGAAGCCCGGGACTACGTGATCTCGACCGGCCAAACGCACACGGTGCGCCGACTGTGCGAAGTTGCGTTCGGAGCCGCCGATCTCGATTGGGAACAGTACGTCGAGGTCGATCCGCAGTTCTACCGTCCTGCCGAGGTCGACGTGCTAGTCGGCGACTCGTCGAAAGCCAAAGCAGAACTCGGCTGGGAACCCACGATCGGATTCGACGATCTCATCACCGAAATGGTCGAATACGACCTGCAACAAGTGCTCAAATAGCGCAGACTCTCTCGCAGCTACGGAGCTATTTCGGCCTGTTCGATCGCCTCGAGCAGCGTGTTCCAGCTCAGGGTTGCGCACTTGATTCGAACCGGAAACTTCACAACACCCTTGAGGGCCGACAGGTCGCCCATTGAAAGGTCGGGCGCCTCGGCGGCTCCCGCGATGTTTCCCGCATCGCCAGAACTCGCTGCTGCCTTGGCCGCTTCGATGTCCGCTTCGCTCGCATCGTCTCCGTTGCCGCTGTCGCCCGCGCCGGGAATCGACATCATGGCCTTGAAGTCGTCGGTGAGGGCGTGTACTTCTTCGATCGTCTTGCCCTTGACCGCCTGAGACATCATCGACGCCGAAGCCTGGCTGATCGAACAGCCCTGCCCGCCCATCTTGATGTCGACGACCTTGCCATCGTCAATCTCTGCGTACACGACGATCTCGTCACCGCACAGCGGGTTAAAGCCCTCGGTCTTTGCGGCCGGTGGCGGCAACTCGCCGCGGTTGCGTGGGTTGCGGTAGTGGTCGAGAATGATCTCTTTATACAGATCCCCAAGTCCTGCCATTAGAACCCCATTCCAAAGATGTCATCTGACGATTCGAGTGCGTCTGCAAGCGTATCGATATCGCTCTCGTCGTTGTACACGTACAGAGACGCACGTGCGGTCGCGTTTACGCCCATGACCGTCATCAGAGGCTTTGCGCAATGGTGACCTGCGCGAACACACACGTTGGCCTGGTCGAGAACCTGGCTCAGGTCGTGGGGGTGAACATCTTTGTACGCGAGCGACAACGCTCCGCCGCGGTTGGCCGGCTCGGAAGGGCCATGGATGATGATGTTGTCACCGAACCGCTCCTTCAGCGAACGCAACGCGTAGGCGGTGAGCGAAACCTCGTGCTCTCGGACTGCTTCCATGCCCAAGTTCTCGAGGTACTTCACCGCAGCACCCAAACCAATGATCTCTGCGACCATCGGCGTACCAGCCTCGAACTTGTGGGGGAGTGCGTTCGTGGTGAACCCTTCCTTGGTGACCTGCATGATCATGTCGCCGCCCCCGAGGAACGGAGGCATTGCATCGAGCAACTCGGTCTTAGCCCACAAACACCCAACGCCGGTCGGGCCGAGCATCTTGTGGCCGGTGAAGATCATCGCGTCGACGCCCAACTCTTCAACGTTGGTCGGAACGTGCGGAACGTACTGGCTGGCGTCGACCATCATCGTGGCGCCGACGGCATGGGCCGCATCTGCGATTCGCCTGACCGGGTTCATCGTGCCCAACACGTTCGACATTGCCGTGATCGAAACGAGCTTTGCTCCATCGATCAGCTCGTCGAGGTTCGACAAGTCGAGCTCGCCAGATTCGGTGATGGGGATCCACCGAAGGTCGAAACCAATCGATTCGCGGAGCATGTGCCACGGGACGATGTTCGCGTGGTGTTCCATCTCGGTGATGACCACAGCATCGCTGGAGGTGAGGTTGGCCCTGCCCCAGCTGTGCGCAAACAGGTTCATTGCTTCGGTGGCGTTCTTGGTGAAGATCAGCTCATGGGCGTGGGGAGCGCCGATGAAACGGGCAACCGATGCTCGAGCGTTGTCGACAAGGTCGTTTGCCTCGGCGGCCAGCGTGTACGCGCTGCGGTTCACGCTCGCTGAGTGGTTGCGGTAGTAGTCGTCCATAGCGTCGAGCACAGCCCGAGGCTTTTGGGAGGTGGCGCCAGAATCGAGGTAGACGATGGGCTTGCCGTTGATCTTGCGGTCGAAGATCGGAAAGTCGGCCCGTATGGCCGCAATGTCTAGCGCCATTAGTTGGCGCCCACGATCGAGTCGAAACCATCGGACTCGATCGTTTCAACAAGCTCCATGCCACCGGACTGGACGATCTGGCCTTCGCTCATGACGTGCACGTGATCGGGCTTGAGGTAGTCGAGTAGGCGTTGGTAGTGAGTAATGGTGAGAACGCCGAGGCCGGAGTTCTTCTCGCGCACGGCCTGTACACCCTCTGCAACGATGCGCAAA
>CAZHUR010000026.1:0-13224 GCA_964535395.1 uncultured Acidimicrobiales bacterium | reverse complement strand
CGACAAGCGCCCATACCCGCCGGGCGACCATGGCCAGACCCGTCGTCGTGGCAATGTCAGCGAGTACCTCGTTCAGCTGCAGGAGAAGCAGAAGGCTCGCTTCACCTACGGCCTGAGCGAGAAGCAGTTCCGCAACATCTACGCCGAGGCCAGCCGCCGTACGGGCGTGACCGGCGAGAACATGCTTCGCTATCTCGAACTCCGACTCGACAACGTGGTGTACCGATCCGGATGGGCAGCAACCCGTCCGCAGGCTCGCCAGTTTGTCAACCATGGCCACATCGAGGTCAATGGCAAGCGGGTCAACATTCCGAGCTACCGCGTCCGTCAGGGCGACAAGGTCAGCATCCGGGCAAAGGCGCGCAACGGCGCGACTCTGCAGTGGAACATCGACGTCCTCGATCGCAGCAAGCCTGCGTGGATCGACGAAGGTTCCGACAAATATGAAGCCGTCGTACACCAGCTGCCGCTGCGGGAACACATTGATGTCCCGGTCCGCGAACAGCTCATCGTCGAGCTTTACTCTAAGTAAAACACCCAACCAAGTAACGCCCCGAGCTCTCCGGCTCGGGGGTCGTCTTCGAAGTTCCGAGGAGAACACATGCTGGTTATTCAGCGTCCGACGGTCGAAGCGATCGGAGAAGAAGAGAACAACTCGCAGCGATTTGCGATTGGCCCCCTCGAGCGAGGTCTGGGTCACACGATCGGCGCATCATTGCGTCGTACGTTGCTCTCTTCGATCCCCGGCGCAGCGATTACCCAAGTGCGTTTTGACGACGCACTCCACGAGTTCGACACCATCCCTGGTGTTGCAGAAGATGTCACCGACATCATCTTGAACCTCAAGGACATCGTTCTGCGTGTGCACGCAGAAGAGCCCGTCACGTTGCGTCTCGACGTGCGCGGACCAAAAGATGTTGTTGCCGCAGACATCCACCCCCACGCCGACGTCGAGGTGCTCAACGGAGATCTTCCGTTGGCAACCCTCAACGGCAAGGGCCACCTCGCCATCGACATCACCGTCGAACAGGGTGCTGGGTACGTCAGCGCAATGCGCAACAACCAGACCGACACGATCGGTGTAATCCCGATCGATTCGATCTACTCGCCTGTCCGTCGTGTCGCGTTCGACGTAACGCCGACTCGCGTTGATCAGCAGGCCGACCTCGACCGTGTCGAGTTCGATATTGTCACCGACGGTTCAATCTCGCCACGGGACGCCCTCGCTTCGGCTGGCGCCACCTTGCGTACTCTTGTGCAGCTCGTCGAAGAGATGAGCGATGAGCCGAAGGGTCTCGAGCTAGGCGAAATGAGCCCAGTCGTTGCTGGTTCACCTGACCTTGAGAAGCCAATCGAAGATCTCGATCTTTCCGAGCGTCCTCGCAACTGCCTCAAGCGCGCACAGGTAAACAGCGTTGGAGAGCTCCTCGAAAAGACCGAGGACGACCTTCTCGCAATCACCAACTTCGGTCAGAAGTCACTCGACGAAGTCATCGAGAAGCTCGATGAGCGCGGCCTCACGCTGCGCACGAGGGATTAGCCATGGTCGCAACTCCACGAAAGGGGCCCCGCTTCGGCGGCAGCGCCTCACATCAGAAAGCCATGATGGCGAACCTGGTTGCATCGTTGATAGCAGCTGAAGGCATCACCACCACCGAGGCCAAGGCCAAGGCAATGCGTCCAATCGCCGAAAAGATGATCACCAAGGCCAAAAAGGGCGGGGTACACAACCACCGTCAGGTCATGAAGTTCCTCGGCGATCGCGAGATGGCGACCAAGCTCTTTGACGAGGTTGGACCCCGTTACGTAGACCGTCCAGGTGGCTACACCCGGATCATGAAGCTCGGACCACGTTCGGGCGACAACGCGCCTATGGCCCGGATCGAATTGGTGTAATTCGCTAATCGGGCCGGCTTCGCCGATTTTGGCCCGATGATCGAATCACATTCCTTTCTCGACACTTCCGGTCGAGGCCGTTCACTGCGTTCACTACCCGAGTTTCTCGCCTAGGGGCTCGAAACGTCGACCATCGAGCTGGAGAGTAGAATCTAGCCATGAAGTTCAAAGCCACTGTCGCTTATAACGGCAGTGGCTTTCATGGTTTTGCGATCAACCGAGATGTCCTAACGGTTGCTGGTGAGATCGAGAAGGCGCTCGAGAGGATCGTCGGCGAGCATGTCACCACGACGTGCGCTGGCCGCACCGACAAGGGCGTGCACGGCCGCGGCCAGGTAATCAGCTTCACGTTGCCCGATTCGGCCGACATTGAGCTACGTCGGCTTCAAAAGTCGATCAACGGGTTGTGCAAGCCCCACATCGTCGTTCGAGATCTCGAAGTGGTCGACGATGACTTCGACGCACGTTTCTCCGCTGAGTGGCGTCGCTATCGCTATCAGGTCTTGAATGCGCCAACCCCGGACCCACTTCGGGCCGACACCACATGGCATGTCTGGGATTCACTCGATCTCGAGGTCATGAATCAGGCCGCCCAGCAACTGCTGGGCGAACATGACTTCACGTCGTTCTGCAAGCGTGTGAAGGTGGCCGACGGTGAACCTGAGAAGTCGATGACACGCAAGGTGCTGTCGGCGCAGTGGCAGCGCGGTGACGACGACATCATCGAGTTTTGGGTGCAGGCAACGGCGTTCTGTCACCAGATGGTGCGCTCATTCGTCGGGACGTTGATCGACATTGGTTCGGGCAAGATCGAAGCCGATGCAATCCCCGCAATCCTGGCCGCTCAAGACCGAACAGCCGCAGGCCAAGTAGCCCCACCCCAAGGCCTCACGTTCTGGGAAGTCTCGTACCGCTAAGAAGCGTGCGCGATGGGCTCAGTAAGGCGTCGCGCGATCGTTTGCCAGATGTCGGGGTCTAAGAGCATGCCGGCGTGAGTGGAACCCACCTCGATGTTCTCCACGTCGGGGCTGAAGTCGTCGATGCAGGCCCGCCAGTCGACGATTGCGTCGGCCCGTGAGTAGAAGGCGGTGATCGGTCGACCAATCGGTAGTTGGTTCCGTTCGTTGACGATGCCCTCTATTCGCGCAATCTCTTCGGTCGAGTAGAACTTTGCACCGCGGGTGTATTTCGGGCCGCCGAAGATTGGCGTTCCAAACGTGAAGACTCGAGTCACAAGATCAGGCCGATCTCGGGCCACCTCTCGGGCAAACACTCCGCCGTTGCTCCAGCCAATCAGCGCACAAGGCTGGCCTGTTTGGTCGACTCGACGTTCGATCATGGCGATCACTTCATCGAGCATCCCCTCGACGTCGGCCCGGTTCGTGCCGAACCCCCAGCCGTACGGCTGATGACCGAGTCCTCGCAGCGCAGCTCGGAGCGGGACCATCGCTGCGTCATTGGTGCCAAAGCCTGGGATGGCGATGACCGTTTGCGATCCCCGAGGGAGTGAAGGCACCTGCGGAGATCGTTTCAAAAGACGAGGAATTTGGAGAACGCCAAGCAGTTCACGTCTGATCTTGGGACCTGTCGGTGCAGTAAATGGCCGCTCTTGGGTGCTCGTCACCTCGGACAACGTAGTGCCAACACAACCGAGGTATCCAACTACCCCCAAGTAATCAAACTAGGCGGCGGGGAGTTCTACTCGGACGACGCCGCCTGGGCCAGGCTCGGCCCAGATTTCGCCGTCGAGTGCTTCGACGATTCCCTTTGAAACGGCGAGACCGAGACCTGCGCCGCCTTGGGCACGCTCCCGTGCAGCGTCGTGGCGCCGGAACGGCTGGAAGGCTTCGTCAACGAAGTCGGCTGGAAAGCCGTCACCGTTGTCGAGAACGGAGATTCGATGATTCTCTGCGTCGACCTCGATACCGACCTCGTCATCGGAAGGAGAGTGGCGCAGAGCGTTGCTCACGACGTTTTGAAGTACTCGCAGAAATTGGACCGGATCTGCTGACACTGGGAGAGCCTCTGGGCCGCTGACGGTGAGCGAGATGTTCTTCTCAACCGCGATCGGTTCCAAGCGGGTGCGGCACTCTTCGACCAGGGTCATGGCATCTACTCGAGTGGGTTCGAGACTGTAACGGCCAGCTTCGATCTGGCCAATGGTGAACAGGTCGTTGATGAGCGTTTCGACCGCGGTGATATCGGATTCGATCGTTCGGAGATAGCGATCCGGATCAGGAGCGACGCCATCGAGGAGTGCCTCGGTCGCGAGACGCATGGAGGTGAGCGGCGTACGGGCATCGTGACTGAGCGAGGCCATGGTCACGGAGCGTTCGTGTTCGGCTTCTGCGCGAGCTTCCTTCGAGGAAGAAATTTGGTGAACCATCATGTCGATCGCTGTCGACAACTCGCCCACTTCGTCAATTCGTTCAAGATCAGCGCGAGCTTCGAGGTCGCCTTCGCCTACTCGCTGTGCCACGTCGGTTAGTGCTGCCAGATCGCGCGTCAGGGGTCGGGCGAGTGTATGCATCACTCCCACACCGAGAACCGTTGCGAACGCTAGAAGAATTAGCAGGAACTCGAGATCGTGATCACTGAGGAACATCGAACGCGATCCAGCAATAAGGGCAGCGGCGATGACCACGGGCCCCGAGATGGCGGCAACGAGCAGCCGACGGGTTAGTGAGTTGGGGGTGAAGCGGCGAAGGATAACGGTGATGGCGACCGAGGTCAGGCCGATCGCGACCAGGAGTCCAACGAGTTGGTTGCGCTCGTCTGGGGACGGCGCCATAGCGATTTCAAACGAAACCGTGGTGCCAAGCGCGGCAATCGTCGCGATGGCGGCAATCGCCAGAAGGAATTGCGGCCACGGAGTTTCCAGCTTGGTATTTGCAGTTGTTTGGCTCACGGGTCGAAACGGTACCCCACACCAAAGACTGTAACGAAGTGCACGGGCTTGGAGGGGTCGGTCTCGAGACGCCCGCGAAGGCGACGCACGTGAACCGTGACCGTCGAGGGGTCTTGCCAGTCCGTGGAGCTGCTCCAGACCTTCTGTAGAAGGTCTTCACGGGTCAGCGCCTCGCCAGGATGAGCAAGGAAGCAGTTCAACAACTCGAACTCTTTACGAGGAAGCTCTACAGGTTCACCGCCCTTGGAGACGACCCAGCGAGATGGGTCGACAGTGATATCACCAAATTCGGTGATCATGTCTGGCGTTGCGGACCCAGTGTCGGTCGCTCGCCGGAGTACTGAGCGCACACGGGCAACGACCTCTCGGGCCGAGAAGGGCTTCGCAACGTAGTCGTCAGCGCCTGCTTCGAGGCCACGGACGCGATCGGATTCCTCGCCGCGGGCGGTCAGCAGGATCACCGGCAACTGGGAGGTACCGCGAATAAAGGCCAACACGTCCAGACCGTTGCGTTTAGGCAACATGAGATCCAGCAGTACCAAATCGGGAGAGTGTTCGGTCACCGCTGCGACGGCTGCATCACCATCTCCTGCTTCGACGACGTCGAAGCCATCGGCTGCGAGGTACTGGGTCAGAACTTCTCGAACCATAGGTTCGTCGTCCACTACGAGAATTGTTGACATGTATGAACAATACTTAAGAACACCCCATAAATTCCCTCGATTTCTTCGTGTTCGCGACTTCGTAAGAACTTCCTGACGGAAAGACGCCCCCGAATTGATCGCGAAATCAACGGTTTTTCGCTTTGGTTTGTTCCTCAGTCGCTCATAGACTGACCGACTGAACCAAGGCCGCATAATGTCTGCGCGGCCGATCGCAGGAGCGAGAAGATGTCAACCTTCACCCCCAAAGCATCAGAGATCGAGCGTTCGTGGCACATTGTCGACGCCGAAGGCATGGTGCTTGGTCGCCTTGCTACCGAGATCGCCAACGTCTTGCGTGGAAAGCACAAGCCCACGTACACGCCGAACCTCGACACTGGCGACCACGTCATCGTGGTTAACGCTGACAAGATCGTGCTCACGTCGAACAAGGCTGAGCGAAAGATGGTGTACAGCCACTCTGGATACCCAGGTGGGCTCAAGGAGAGCACGTACGCCGACGAGATGGCAAAAGATGCTGCCAACGCAGTGCACCGCAGCATCCGTGGCATGTTGCCAAAGACCCGTTTGGGCCGTCAGCAACTCACCAAGCTCCGGGTATACGCCGGACCAGAGCATCCTCACGTGGCACAGAACCCTCAGCCACTCGTATTTGAACACGCCCGGAACCGGGCATAGCGAACGGGTATAGGAAGAAACCAAAATGGCATCACCGATTCAAACAACTGGCCGCCGCAAGCGTGCAGTAGCCCGTGTTCGCCTCGTTCCAGGCAACGGCACCATGACCGTCAATGGCCGCACACTCGAGGATTACTTCCCGAACGCCGTGCACCGTCAGCAGCTCTCAGAGCCGTTCCGGGTCACCGAGACCGAAGGTGCATGGGACGTCAGCGTCACCATGCACGGCGGAGGGCCAACCGGCCAGGCCGGCGCAATGCGTCTAGGCATCGCTCGAGGGCTTCTCGAAGTCGATCCTGAGTTCCGTGACTCGCTCAAGAAGGCTGGGTTCCTGACTCGCGACTCCCGTAAGAAGGAATCGAAGAAGTACGGCCTCAAGAAGGCACGTAAGGCACCTCAGTACTCCAAGCGCTAGGCGCGGAGCGCCTTTGTGGCTCTTCGATTTGGAACAGATGGGGTCCGGGCCGAGGCCCTTACTCAACTGACTACCGACTTTGCCCGGTCACTGGGCGCTGCTGCCGCACGCTCCTTGGGGTCTTCGGAGATCGTCGTTGGTCGCGACACACGCGAATCCGGACCTGTTTTGCTTCGCGCCTTTGCTGAAGGCGTAGCCAGCGTCGGGTCAACAATCCGCGACCTTGGTGTGGTGCCCACCCCGGCTGTGGCGTGGATCTGCAAGGCGGACCGTGTGGCGGGCGCCATGCTCTCCGCGTCACATAACCAGTGGCAGGACAACGGCATCAAGCTGTTCGGCGCTGGTGGACTCAAACTGTCCGACGAGGCACAGGACGAGATCCAGTCTCAGCTCGATGCCGATTATGAGGCTGGCTATCCACTCATCTCCGTCGAGCCAACGATCGAATCCGGCTCGATCGACCGGTACCTAACCGCTGTCGTCGAGTCGATCGAGGGTCGAACCTTCACCGGGCAGACCGTGGTACTCGATTCGGCGCACGGTTCTGCCTCCACTACCGCAAAGGTCATCTTCGAGCGCCTTGGTGCCACGGTCGTGAGCATTGCTGACTCGCCCGATGGCAGAAACATCAACGACGGCGTCGGGTCGACCCACCCTGAGTTCGTTCAGTCTGCAGTACTCGAGCATGATGCCGCAGCCGGCTTTGCATTCGACGGCGATGCAGACCGAATCGCCGCAGTCGGCCGCGATGGTCAACTGATAGATGGCGACCGAATCATTGGAATGTCTGCGCTCGATCGTCGTGAGCGAGGCACCCTGGCCAACGACACCGTTGTGATCACCGTTATGGCCAACCTCGGATTTCGTCGAGCAATGGATTCGTACGGTATCGCTATGGTCGAAACCCAGGTCGGAGATCGCTATGTCCTCGAGGCGCTCGACGCCGGCGGTTACTCGCTTGGCGGTGAGCAGTCGGGCCACGTCATCCACCGGGATCTGGCAACAACAGGTGACGGAGTGCTCACCGCAGTACAGCTCTTTGATGCAACCATTCGACGTGGGGTCGATATGGGGGAGTGGGCAGCGGGTGTGATGTCCCGTCTGCCACAGGTATTGGTCAACGTTCGAACCTCCGAGAGGATCCCAAACCTCGGTGCGAAGCTCGCGGACGCGATCAACGCCGAGGAAGAGCTGCTCGGCGCCGATGGCAGGGTGCTCATCCGAGAGTCCGGAACCGAACCGGTGGTGAGGGTCATGGTCGAGGCTGAAACGAGTGAAATTGCCGAGTCGTCGGCGCAGCGTTTGGTCGCCGCAGTGGAAGCCTTGGCGGCCTAGCGTGGTTCGACCAGCAATTCAAGGGGTTCTGATCCCTACGGCAAAGGTGCCGTGTACCCCACCCTTAAGCCCCCCAATTTTCTAAGCTAGAGAGAGCTACCGGCGCACTCATCGCGCCTGTTCGAAAGAGAGCCACCTGCATGTGTGGAATTATCGCTGTAATCCGTCGCCCATCTAACCGTCTTGTCCCGACGCGAGAAGAAATTCTCGCGCTCGCGCAAGGCACCGGTGCTGCGCTCGATGGCCTTGCCCTCGAAGACGCCGATGGTCCTCTTACCGACATCTCCGAGCGCCTCAGCACCGCCGATACGTTGTTGCGCGGCACTCCAGGCTTGCGCCTGCTGATTGCGGACCCCGGTCTGAGCGAGGCTCTCCGTAGCGAGCTCAAGTCGCTGAACGAACACCTCGACGCGCTGGAAGCCGACCTCGATGCGAAGGCGACCGTCGACTCGCTCGATCTCGAAACCGTCAACTCCCTCCTGATCTCGGCACGCGACGCTGCTTGGGCGATCGAACGTGATCGCCTGCGCGCAGCTGAGGTGGTAGTCGATCTCGGTGGACGGGACGTTCACGATGCCGGCGTCGACGCCACCTTCTCGGTTCACCAGGCACTCTCGGCGATCGACCGTATGGAAGTCCGCGGACGAGACTCCGCTGGCCTTCACCTGCTCGTGAGTAACCATGGCCTCGACCTTGACGATCCGACCGTCAGCGCGGCTCTCGAATCTCGTTCAGAAAAGACCGAACTGTTCACCGACTCCGCTGTTCGTCGCGTTGGCGATCGGCTCAGCTTCGTTTATAAGGTCGCCGCCGAAATTGGCGAGCTCGGCGACAACACCGCCTCGCTGCGCAACAGCATCCGAAACGATGCGCTTCTTCGTCAAGCCCTCGACAACTCGACCGCAGAGGTCGTCGTGATTGGCCACACTCGCTGGGCGAGCGTTGGCATCATCTCAGAACCAAACGCACACCCGGTCAACTCCGACCAGACAGACGGCCACGACGGACCGTACTGCACCGCTGTCCTCAACGGCGACGTCGACAACTACGGCGACCTGATCCGCTCCGAGGAGCTCTGCATTGCCGACGACATCACCACCGACACGAAGGTCATCCCAACACTGACGTCCAAGCACCTCAGTGCGGGCTACGACATAACAGAGGCGTTCCGACGCGCCGTCTCGGTCTTTGAAGGCTCGGTGGCGATTGGCTTGTCCAGTGAGGAAGCTCCGAACGATCTTCTGCTGGCATTGCGCGGCAGCGGTCAGTCCATCTACGTCGGCTTAGCCGAAGATAGCTACATCGTTGCTTCGGAGCCCTACGGTGTGGTCGAGGAAACAACCGACTATCTCCGCATGGACGGCGAAACGCCAGCCAACCCAGATAACCCGAGCGCAAGTCGTGGCCAGATCCTGCGTCTGTCGGGTGAGAAGGCAGGCGAGATCGGTGGCATCGAACGCGTCGGCTACGACGGCACTGTTCTTCCAGTGACCGACGACGACATCGCCGTTGCTGAAGTCACGACCCGAGATATCGACCGAGGCGACTACAAGCATTACCTGTTCAAGGAAATCTCTGAGTCACCGCGAAGTTTCCGCAAAACCCTTCGCGGAAAGCTCGTCGAATCCAATGGCCGCTTCTCGGTCACGGTCCCTGAGTCGACCATGCCTACCCACGTCGCGGACAAGCTTCGGTCGGGCGAGATCAAGAACATCTACGTCATTGGCCAGGGAACCGCCGCGGTTGCTGGCCAGGCCGTCGCAGCGTCGATTGTCGACGAAGTAGAGGGCCACATTGCCGTACAGGCCGTTGTCGCAACCGAACTCAGCGGCTTTGGTTTGCGCAAGGACATGTCCGACACGCTCGTCATTGCCATCTCTCAATCGGGAACGACCACCGACACCAATCGCACGGTCGACATCGTCAAGCAGCGTGGCGCATCGGTTCTGGCGATCGTCAACCGACGCGGCAGCGACCTCACCGACCGCGCCGAGGGCGTCTTCTACACATCAGACGGCCGTGATGTGGAGATGAGTGTCGCCTCTACCAAGGCGTTCTACGCTCAGATCGCCGCTGGATTCCTGCTAGCTATCGCTATCGGCGATCTTGCGATCCCGGACCGTGAAGAACCAGCCGATCGTCAAGAACTGCTCGCCGACTTGCGCGACTTGCCAGACCGAATGGTCGAGACAATCGCCAAGCGCTCAGACATTGCACGCGCTGCGAGCACCCACGCTCCATCGCGTCGCTACTGGGCGGTCGTCGGCAACGGCTACAACCTGATCGCCGCCCGCGAGCTTCGAATAAAGCTCTCCGAGCTTTGCTACAAGTCGATCGCCGCCGACTCGACCGAGGACAAGAAACACATCGATCTTTCTTCCGAGCCGATGATCCTGATCTGTGCAGCCGGCCTCGAGGGCTCGACCGCAGACGATGTTGGTAAGGAGGTCGAGATCTTCCGGGCCCACAAGTCCGCTCCGATCGTCATTGCCAACGAAGGCGAGACCCGCTTCGCGTCTGCACTCGATGTTATCTACGTGCCGGTCGTCCACCGTCGCCTGTCATTTGTGCTCTCGACTGTGGTGGGCCATCTGTTCGGTTATGAGGCAGCGCTCGCCATCGATGCCCAAGCAACGCCATTGCGCGAAGCACGCGCGGCGGTAGACAAGCTGATCGAAGACACTCGCGGTTCGCTCTCTGGCGAAGAGTTCCTGAAGCGAATTCGTCCGAGCATCGAAGCAGCCCAAAGCAAGTTCAACGAGGGCGTGCGCGTTGGGGCATACAACGGACACCTCGAAGCATCGACCGCAGTCCAACTGATGGGCCGTTTCCGTTATGCAAGTGGTGCGGTTCCTCTCGACAGCTATCAGGCCGAGTACGGCAAGGTCGGCACACCAGCGGTTGTTATCGACGATCTGACGTTCGCACTTGGCGGAGCCATTGACGAACTCACTCGACCGGTCGACGCCATTAAGCACCAGGCCAAGACCGTGACCGTGGGTATCTCTCGCACCGACGAAACCCTCCTCGAAGTTCCGCTCGTTTCAGAAGTACTCGAGACCGGAACGCCGCGAGACAGTCTCACCTACTCGACGATCCGAACGCTTGCGAACCTCGACCCAGCTGTCGCATCGGTTTCGGGCTTTACCCGCTACGACATCGATCTATCCGAGTCCGGTGGCACGATCAGCGTCGTCGATCGCGGGGGAGTGGCGGCGACCATCCCAAGTCGCACCGATCGGTCGCCTGCACTTCGCGGCACCAAGCAGCGAGTGGCCGAGGAGCGCGAGGTTCTTGTTTCGAAGGGACGATCCGACGGTCGGACGATCATCATGATCCCCGAGGTGAAGGACAACGAGACGACGGGCATGACACTGCTGCACGTCGACTTGCACGAAACTCTGGACGCGGAAGTAATGCGTGGTGTGCTCCAGGGTTACCGCAACCGGTATTCAGCTCTCCATGGAGCCGTTACGGAGACCGAAGAGACCTTCCGCGTCGACCGTCTCGGTCAAGAATCTGTGGGAGACCTGCTTTGGGTCTCGATCCAGCAGCTGGCCGATCGCTGGCGGTCGTAGCACTGGTCGCTACCGTGTAGATGATGGCGGACCCAGCCTTTTCAAACCGACCCGTTGATCTTTCGACGATCCCGCAACTGAGCGAGGACGATTTCGTTCCCGTTGCCCCCAACTTCTTGCGCGTGTCTCTGATCGGCCGCGCAATCTTCGCGGCGATCGTCCTGATCGTGGCCGTTGCGGTGATCGTGATCGCCGGTGATGAGGTCAACGCTTGGATTGTCGCCGGCGTGGCGGGTGGATTTCTCTTACTCGATCTCGTGTCGGTGGGCTTGAAGATCCTCGAGGTTCGAAACATCGCCTATCAGGTGCGCGAGCACGATCTGTCGTACCGAAACGGTGTGCTCATACGTCGAGTACAGACCGTCCCGTTCGTTCGCGTTCAGCACGCACGACTGGTACAAGGCCCGATCCAGCGCTTGTTCAAGATCGCGACGCTCAGAATCAACTCCGCTGGCCCCGATATTGCGATCGATGGTTTGAGTAGTGACGACGCTACGCGCCTTCGAGCACTCGTGGTTGAGAGAGCCGGCGATCTCATCGAAGAACAGTGACCAGCCCAGTCGTCGACATTTCGGCCCCGCAGCGACAGTCGCCACTTGCGGCGATCTTCCTGGTGATCAAGGCAGTTCGTTCGATCGGCATCGTCCAGATCGTTTTCGGTATCGGCTTTGTGTTCTCACAATCTCGCTCGATTCTCCTGATCGCGATCGGCGCCGCCATCATCGGTCTGGTTCTGCTTTTAATCGCTCTACTGAGCTGGTGGCGATACACGTTTGTTCTACAAGACGGTGAGCTGCGAGTGGAGAGCGGAATCTTGTCGCGCAACCGTCTCACCCTGCCGCTCGACCGGATCCAGAGTGTGTCTATTGAGCAGAAGTTTCTTCATCGAATCGTCGGTCTTGTCGAAGTAACAGCCGACACCGCTGGCGGAGCAACCGCCGAGTTCAACCTCTCGGCGGTAAAGCGCCCCGTAGCTGAAGCAGTTCAGGCCGCAGCGGCCGATCACCGCTCTACGAACCAGGCCGTCGCAACACCTGACGCTGTCGTGCTCGGGCCTGACGGCCAAGAGACGTTGGTGAGCACTCCACCTGCACCGACACAGCCGGAACGAGTGTTGATCAAACGAACACCGCGCGAGATCATCAAGATCGCCTTCACCACGGTCCCGATTTACGGCTTGGCTGTCATTGCACCCTTGTTTGCCGTTGGACTTGAGTTGGCCGATAATCTCCCGTTTGACCTTCCGACAATTTCGGTAGATTTCGGTCGGCAGTTGTTGTGGCTTGTTCCTCTCGTGATTCTCGTCTTCGTCATTGTTGGACTTACGCTCAACACGATCGCCGCGTTGTTGAAAGAGTGGAACCTCACGATCACCCAGACCGCGTCAGGGTTGCGGCGCGACGCCGGCTTGCTCTCCAAGAGCAGCACCGCGTCGAGCATTCCCCGAATTCAGCTCATTCGAGAGAGTCAGAACGTGGCCGAGCGTTGGGCTGGCATTCGCTCGTTACAACTCGTTGGAGTGAGCAGCGTTTCATTCTCCGGTTCTGGTGGGGTTACCGCTGGCGGAACGATCGCGATCGACGGCTGCAGTCAGGCTGAAGTCGATGAGTTGCGCACGATCGTCTTTGATGGATCGCTCCCGGTCACCGAACTCGATCAACGGGTGTCGCAGCTGGAGATCTACAAGCAGACACGAAACACCTCCGTCGTGGTCTTGCCGTTCGCGATCGGTTTGATCTGGACACCCATAGG
>CAZHUR010000025.1:0-13359 GCA_964535395.1 uncultured Acidimicrobiales bacterium | reverse complement strand
GTGCCAGGCACAGTTACGTTTTAGTTACTGGTTATCTGTCGCTTCCGCAAGCGAGCGGGAAGGACGCCGGCGTGGTTGCAAGAGTGCAGATTTGTTCGCTTGTTGGCTCGTCGATGAAAGCCAGACGGAACTGCGCTAGCAGATCGCGTTTGCAGTCTGTCGGGTTGACGGTGAGAGAAACTCCCGAGGCGCTGAACTCGGCAAATACGTCAACGTTGCCCCGCGTAAAGTTCGCGTTGATGCTTTGATTCGTTTCGGCGACGCTGGTGACGAACCAGTTGATTGGCTCATATCCGTTTTGTTCTAGCCGTGATGCGATGTCACGAATTTCGACTAGAGCATCTTCGAACTCGGCGCGATTGGCCGTAGCGAGGTTCATGCTGGAACCTGTACCGAAGCCTTGGCGGGCGTCGAATCCGAGTTCGCCGCATATGTGGTTGGTCCATACCTTGCCCGAGTTGTAGTCATCAGGGAGGGTGTTGGCGACTTGGAAGATGCGGTAACGGGCTTCCCACCTCGGGAAACTCAACACACTGTAGGTGCCCCAACTTAGGAGTGACATCACGATGAAGAACACGGCGATCGTGCGTCTCTTCGATGGCTGTTTGAAGCCCTTCGTTGTCTTCGCGTGGAAGACAGGGAAGCTCCCGAGGAGGGTGAAGGCGATCGCCGCGAACTGAGCCATGCCCCACGGCGTGAACGGGATACCTCCGCTAAACACCCTCAACCCCCTCCATTCGCTCTACGACAAGCAACTTCTCATTTGACTTATCGGCCTGCTTGCACATCTTGCTGAGCGGTTTCCCGCGTCCTGCCCGCGCACAATGGCTGACGGCCTGCAGGTGTAGGACGGCAATCAACTTGTCGAACCGGGAAATTTCGAGTGCTGTGAAATCAGCAAATTATCAAAATGGCTGACGCTGCATGCAAGAACCTTTTCAACCAATCCGATATCTGTGGGCACCAATCAGAAGGCAAAGTCACTCCATCTCACGTCCATCGTCCGTGTAGCTTCATCGGCTAGGTCGCAGCCATCGGGCAGGCGGAATCTTGAGTCCCGTTTCGCGACGTTCTAGTCGACTGGAGCGGCTTTCACCGCTGTGTTGACGATGGCAAGGACTTCATTGCCGTGATTCTCTACCCATTGGGGCGTAACTTGGTCGATGGCTGAAAGTTCTTTGATGGTTGCCGGTTTGGTTTGGACGATCCGTTCCATTGACCCTCCGAAGAACTTGCTTGCCACGCCGCGCGCGGTGCCCCATAGAAGAAGCTGGTGTCTGAGCGAAGCGTCGCGCACTGTTGGGTCCGGGTCAGCCATAAGCTGGCGGCGCAAACCGTCGTCCAATTGGTTTTGGCATGCGACTGATGCTCGCAGCACTGGGTTCTGATGGCTGACAAGCTGCTCGACTGTCGCCGCTGGCAAGTTCCGATGTTTGGCAGCGTGTTTCGCCTGGTCGATGTCTGTGCCTGTGGCGATGTCAACGAGAAGGTCTGCGTCGAGGTCGTTTTGGAACAGCGCGCCTCTTTGGTGTTCGTTCATTACTTTGGTGACGAGAACTTTTTGTGCTTCTAGGCAAAGGTTCGGGTTATCGGGGAGAGAGAGCGGGTCTTTCATCTCCGCCATTTCGACTTGGCGTTCACATGGCAGGTTCGTGTTGCGGGCCGCCGCGCGTTTAACTTCGCCTTTCCGGTCCTTGCTCAGTTTTACTAAGACGTCTGTCGGTATGTTGTGGGAGGTGTTCAGGGCGATGGCCTCTCGCACTTGGTAGTGCGTCGATTTGGCGAGGTCGGGAACGAGTTCGGTGAGCACGTTTTCGTTGGTCGCTAGGTCGTACAGATCGAACGGTTCAGCAGCATGCTCTGCTAACAGTCGTTGGGCTTCGTCGGTGATGTTTGGGTTGCGGCCAAGAGCCTTGGACCCGGCGCGGGCTGCTTGCTCTTGGCGTTCAACGGTGATCGTCGGGTTCGCGGGCGCTTCATGGAACAGAGGGTTGGTGTGATCAAGTAGCCGATCTTGGATGCTGTCGTCCAACGTGATTGCCCCGACTATTGACGGTTCATGGTTTCGTCGGGAGGTGAGGGCGTAGCGAAAGATTCGGTGGTGGAGCAGGTAGAGAACGATCTCGGGTTCAAGGTCGGGGAACCAGATGGCCCGGTCCCAGTGAGCGAACCACAACGCCAAACAGGTTTCGGTTACCGCGCCGCCGTTGGCTTGGATTGTCGCTAGCTCGGCGGGAGACAGGTGTTCTTCTGCGATGAGCGCTTCTCGCAGTGCTGCCAGCGGCTTGTCAGAAAGTTCGACGGGCACCTTCGCAGGGTCGACGTTTCTCCCGCGATATTTGCCACGATAGTTTTCGCGCCAGTCGAGGGTTTCGTGAGCGGTCACATATTCTTCGAACTCTGCCCAACCTTCATGCTGGGCGATCAGTGTTTGGACGTGAGGGCTGCCCATTTCGAGCAGGCCCTTATGGGAGCACTTGGCTTCGGCTTGGTTGATCAGGTCTTTTGTGCGAGCTAACGACATGACAAAAGGGTCTTCGCCATCTGGGGCGCTGATCCAGAGGGGGTCGCTGCCCATGAGGCTGTTGTCGTTAACGAGCTCGGTTAGCTGATGGTGAGAACGTGGGGGCTTCAACGCGTCAACCGCTTCACTGCCTACGTACACTCTCGGGACTGTCACACGGTCGTCAGGAATTTTCCGGGAGTCGACGTTCACCACCACATAGAACCCGTCGCCTACGGAACGCCGGAAGTCGGTGGACTTGCTCATGGAACCGCCCTCTTCGAACCCTTGGGTGAGAAGCCAGTCCTTCAACCGTTCGAACACGGTTGCCGGTTTAGGCCGGTTGTCTACCAGCGCCCAGAACTTAGGCTGCGGGTGCTGGCTGGTGCGGTAACCGACGATCCGCTGTGCCATCTGCGTGACTTCCTCATACGCAGCTGACCCTCGTTTACGGTTCAGCTTCTCCAGTTTCTCCGCCTGGGCCTTCGGCAACCCAACAGTCGTCACCACCGGTTCATCTTCGCTAGAGCGAACTAACAAGTTCACGGTTGCTTGACGGACCATTTGCCCGTCTTCGTATTCGGTGGTGTGAGTGAACATCACCGAGTCCACTTCTTCATGGGCGACGATGCTGCGGCCTTTGGAGAACTCGATGATTTGATCGACGGTCATCGCGCGGTCACCGCGGGTGGAGTACACCATGACCCGGTCGCCGATCTCGGTTATCGCTACGTCTGACGGGTCGTCTACTTCATCGCCGATCTCCCACCCCAGAAACTCGGCGAACTCTCCCATCGTCGTGTTCGTGGCGGCTACCCATTCGTCGTTGAAGCCCATCGTTTTCATTCGGCTACCGGCTTCTTCTTGTTAACAAGAATCAGATAATTGGACACGAAGAGGAGCGGAACGACTTGCTCGACCTTGCCTTGCTCGGCGCAGCGCGATTTCCTTGTTCGTGGCGTGGGTGTTTCCTGTTTGTTTCACGAGTATTTCCCGTGTTTCGTCACCGTTTCGTGTTGGTGAACGGAGCCTGTTTGGCGTTCCGCGTTGTCCCATACATCGCCACCATGTTGCCCAGGTGCCACAGCGTGGTGGTGCCGCCCAACGAATGGCCGAAACGGACACGGCCACGACAGATGCTCGGGAGGGCACATGAAAAAGAAACTTTTGGGTGGCGCAGCAGCAGCAGCGGCAATCCTCATGGTCGCAGACCCAGTCAGCGCTCAAACATCAACGGCCGATCTAGAGCGAGGCGGAGAGAACCTCGACCTGCTCAACATGATCGTGCTCGACAACATCTTCATCTTCGTTTGCGCAGTACTCGTACTGTTCATGCAAGCGGGCTTTGCAATGGTCGAGGCGGGCTTCACTGAGGCCAAGAACGCAGCGAACATCATGATGAAGAACCTCATGGACGTCGCAGCGGGCATGCTGCTCTTCGCACTCATTGGCTACAACATCGCCTACAGCGGCGCCGACTTCTTCGGATTCAACGACGGCGCGTTCAGCATCTTTGGCGTGGCAGGGCTCTCGGACCTCAACGTCCCAGACGTCGACGGCTACCCACTTGCTATCCCTGTCGACTTCTTGTTCCAGGCAGCGTTCGCCGCAACCGCAGCGACCATCGTGTCGGGCGCCGTTGCTGGGCGAACCCAGTTCAAGGGCTACCTCCTCTACACCGTTGCACTCACCGCACTGATCTACCCGATCGTCGTGAACTGGCAGTGGGGCGGCGGCTGGCTCAACCAGCTCGACTTCATCGACTTCGCAGGCGCCGGCCTCGTGCACATGACCGGCGGCTTCGCTGCTCTCGTGGGCGCAATCTTTCTCGGCCCACGCATTGGCAAGTTCGCAGCGGACGGCAAGCCACGCACCATCAACGGCCACAGCATCCCGCTCGCCATGCTCGGCGTGTTCATCCTCTTCGTTGGCTGGTTCGGCTTCAACCCAGGTTCACAGCTCCAAGCTGACCTCGCCGTGCCATACATCGCCGTGATGACCGCATTCGCCGCTGCATCTGGTGCAAGCGCCGCTATGGCCACCTCGTGGCTCGTTGGCGGAAAGCCAGACGTCGGCATGGCTGGCAACGGCATGCTCGCCGGCCTCGTCGCAATCTGCTCGGGCATCGGTAACTTCACCTCACTGGGAACCATCGCAACCGGCGCAATCGCTGGTGTGATCGTGGTCTTCTCGATCAACGCAATCAAAAAGATGAAGATCGACGATCCGGTCGGCGCATTCTCCGTACACGGTGTCTGCGGCTTCTGGGGCCTCGCCGCAACCGGCCTCTTCGCCACAGCCAACTCACCAGTGGGCGGCGGCGAAGACGGTCCAGTCGGGCTCTTCTTCGGCGGCGGCGCAGACGTGCTCGTCACCCAGATCATCGGCGGTCTCGCAATCGCCGCCTTCGTAACGGTGGCATCGGCCCTCCTCTTCGGAGCGATCAAGGCAGCGGGTCTCCTGCGAGTCAGCGAAGAAGAAGAACTTGCCGGTCTCGACCTTTCAGAGCACGGCGCACCTGGCTACGACCTCGGGGTCATCGATCTCGAATCTGCATCTCGCACCGAGGTGCTCAGCTAAGAGCTACTTGCATAGCAAATAGCGGCCGGGGGCTCTCCCCCCTTTCCTCCGGCCGCTCAATTCTTTCCTTTCCTCCGTGGCCCTAGTGGCCACGGAGGCTTTTGTTACGGCATTGTTTCCCGACCGTTAACAGAAACGCACAAGATTGCGGGCTGCAGGGCGCAGCCCGCATTCTTGTGTTGTTGAAACCAACGCTCGCGAGCCCAACGACGTGAATCGGATGCGTACGGCCAACAAGAACAACAACTGATTCGAACGAATCAGCGCAACGCAGATTCGAACGAATCAGCGCAAAACAGATTCTTTTGGAAGGAAACCGATTATGGATACGGGCGATCTGGCATGGATCCTCATAAGCACTGCACTCGTGGTCTTTATGGTCCCAGGACTAGCACTCTTCTACGGAGGCATGGTCCGAGCAAAAAACGTCGGCAACATGCTGATGATGAACATGGCAAGCGTTGCCATCGTTCCAATTCTGTGGGTGCTATTCACCTACTCACTGGGTAACAACCCGAACGAAAACAAGTCCGGGTTCCTCGGAGGCGAGTTTCTCGGAAACTTCGACCTGGTAGGCCTCGAAGGCATTTCGGGCGACGAACTCGTCTTCGTTGCCTTCTTCATGACATTCGCCGCCATTACTCCGGCCCTCATCTCGGGTGCCGTGGCTGACCGTATGAAGTTCAGCAGCTGGGTCGTGTTCCTCACGCTCTGGTCGATCATCGTCTACACGCCTGTCACCTACTGGGTGTACACGGGCTGGCACACCGAGCTCAACCCACACGCACTCGACTTCGCTGGTGGCACCGCAATTCACATCAACGCTGGCGTCGCAGCCCTCGTTGTTGCACTCCTGCTTGGTAAGCGTCGAGGACTGGGCAAAGAAGATATGTCGCCGCACAACCGCTCGATGTTGCTTATCGGTACCGGCATCCTCTGGTTTGGCTGGTTTGGCTTCAACGCTGGTTCAGCTGGCGCCGCCGATGGCATTGCTGCCCAGGCACTCATCAACACCTTCGTTGCAGGGTCGGCTGGCATGGTCGGCTGGGTCGGCCTCGAATGGCTCAAAGAAGGAAACGCAACAGTTCTTGGCACTGCATCTGGCCTGGTCGCTGGCCTCGTCGCCATCACACCAGCAGCTGGCTTTGTCACCACTACATCAGCGATCATCTTCGGTCTCGTCGCTGGCCCGATCTGCTACGTAGCTGTCGCAATGAAAGAGAAGTTGGGATACGACGACTCACTCGACGTAGTCGGAATCCACGGTGTCGGCGGCATCATCGGCGGCTTGCTGCTCGGTCTGCTTTCAAGCCTTGACGTCAACGAAGGCGGCGCAGCTGGAGGCCTTGACCTTCTCCTCAGCCAGATCATCGCAATGGGCTCGGTCATTGCCTACTCAGCGATCGCAACCCTGATCATCGCCCTTGGCATCAAGGCAACCATGGGGCTGCGAGTTAGCGAGGAAGAAGAGTACGCCGGTCTCGACATCAGCATCCACGGCGAAGCTATCTACGGCTCTGACCACTCCGACCACGGAACTATCCTCGACCTCAGCGACAGCGAAGAGAAGAGCGCCGAAGTTCTCAGCTGAGCCGAGGCGAAGCCTAGGCGGCGTTGCTAGATACTCGGGCGTGGACTGCTTTGCCTTGTGCAAAGAAGCCATGGCCCGAGATCTGGCCGTCTAGCTGAAGTAGGAGTCGCAGGTCAGCGTCTGTATCGACACCGGAGTGCACGACGTCGAACCCGAGTTCCTTAGAGCTTGCGTAGACGGCCTTGGCCACCGAAGCGCTTCGGGTTGGGTCTTGAGGATCGAGAATTGAGCTGTGGAGCTTCACACCATCGAACGGGATCGTGTGCAACGTCCGCAACGAGCCATAGCTCTTGCCAAAGTCAGCCAACACGAGCGAAGCACCAGCTCGGCGAAGCATCTCGAGGTGATGCTGGATCGTGCGACCGCCAGCGGCGATCGCTTCTTCACAAACCTCGAACATCACTTTGTTGGTGCCAGAAGACAGTCGTTCAACAATCCAGCCGATCGCTTTCGCATCGAGAAGAGTGGACGAAGACAACTTCATGCCAGTGCGCACGCTTGCAGCGGTTCCGTCATCGACCAGTGCAAACTCCAGAACGGCACGCTCGACGTCGGAGACCCGACCGATGAGCTCGGCCAAACCAAGGAATTCGTCTTCTTGAACTGCGCCACGCGTGGGATGGTTCCACACGACGTGCGCTTCGAAGGCAACAACGGTGCCAACCGGAAGATGAACGATCGGGTTCAAACCGGTGCTGAGTTGGTTGGCGGCAAGAGCATCAACTAATTCGGCTGCGAGCTGGCGGCGGTCTTCGGACTTGGTGCGGAGCTCCCCGTCGTACACGCTGAGCTCGCCATGGCCCTGGCTCTTCGATGCACGCAAGGCCATGTCGCCGTGCGAGATGATCTCAGCTGCCTTCTCACCGCGACTGCGCGTCGCAAGGCCTGCGCCCGCAGAGACTCGAAGTTCGTTGCCATCTACGTGGATTGGGGCACGGATGGCTGATTGCAGCCGTCGTGTGAGGCTGGTTGCGACCTCGGTGCCGATGTTCGGGCAATACACACCAAACACATCTCCACCAATGCGACTGATCGTGTCCATCGAACGCAGGGTCTCTCGGAGGCGATCTGCGACAGCGCTAAGAACCGCGTCGCCAGCGGCATGTCCCAAAGTTGCGTTCACGGTCTCCATGCTGTCGATGCCGAGCATGATCAGGGTCGCGTCCGCCGGAGCGCTCGCGAACTCAATGTTGAGAAAGTCGGTGAAGGCGTCACGGTCGATCGTGTTCGTGAGGCGGTCCTTCGCTCCGACCGGGTCGATCATCGGGGCAGCCGAATAACCGCTGCGGCGGTCTTCGACGAGGAGAGACAGATCGAGGATGTTTGCGAGCGAGCGGATGGTGTCATCGACACCGTCCGGCTTGTCCGAATCGAAGATAATGCTGAGTCGCGCTTCAGAGTGCGGCAGTTCATAGACCTCGCCGTCAGCAAAGTCCCTGAGACCACCGACCCGAGCTACCGAGATCCCGTCTCGCTCAAGCTGGGCGGCCGAGAAGCCCGCTACCGCGCCAGATTCTCGCAAGACTTCCTTCAGGTTTGTCTCACCGAATGGTCTGATGCTCTGTAAGAGCTCACTCCATCTAGTAGGAATCATCACTTCAAAACCCATCCTCTTGCGCACTGTTCGCTGAGTTAAAGATCGGCCTATGGATTCAATTCTTAAGTCTCAAATGCCCATTCAGAGAGCCGAAAAGTACGCAGTGTCACCAAAGTTGGGGAACTTGTGTACTTCTGTCACACCCAGGCGGGTACTGAAACGCGTTTGAAGTCTCTATGGTTAAGAGGGCTTGTTCTCCCCCCGGTGCCCCAAATGGCTCGGGAATACTGCCTGTCCAGTCAACCTTTAGAACCGATAGGCATTCGCTAAGGCAAGTCCGACAAGATCGAAGGGATGCATCATGGCAAAGCAACGCACAACGTTCGCGAAGCTCCAGAGAGAGCGTGCAAAGGCAGCAAAGAAGGCCGAAAAGCAAGCTGCTCGTATGGGCCAGAACACCACTCCAGCTCCAGATCCTGAGCCAGTTGAGACTCCAGACATTGACGAAGCCGAACTTGAGGCAATGACCACGGTCGAGCGTCTCTTTGCCGGAAAGGGCCGCCTATCGGCTCCTGAGCTCATGTCGATGACCGAACGCATTCAGCGGATGCACGAGCGCGGCGAGATCGACGACGACGAGCTCGAAGACGCCAAACTGGAACTCCTCGAACGTATTGAGTGATTTTGTGCCGTCGATAGTGGCGGCGGCGCTATTCCCAGGTGTATTGCACTGCGGAGCGCTGCGCCATGTGCGGCTTGATAGCGCTGGCGATCACATCTAGGTGATCTTGGTTTTCGTTGTAGGCATCGAAGCCCGCGCGATTATCAAAATCGGCCACGACCACTAGATCGAAGCTCCCATCTTGGACATCTAGATCTTTGCCTACCGAATAGGACTTGATCTCTGGCACGAGCGGCGGTAACGCCCGCAGGGCTTCGACGATCGCCGTGCGGTCGTCTTCGGTCGACGTCTCCTTGAGCTTCATCATCACAACATGGCGGAACATGCTCGCACAATAGCCCCCTAGCCCAATCCGGGAACAACTGAGGCCAAGGCGAGGTTGTTATCAGCATGATCGGGTCTGCATTGCGTTCGCGACACAAACAGCTGGGATGGCTGCTCGCCATTGCCCTGGTGCTGTCGGCATGCGGCGATGCATTCACACAAGGGATCACCCGGAACGCTTTTGACCCGAATTTGTTCGATCCGACCGAAGAGTCCGACGTCGAATTACCCGAGGGATATTTCCTCTCCTGGGGTCGGGATCGAATTGCCCCTGTCTATTCGCCCACCTACGTCGACGCGAACGGTGTCGATTGGCCAGACGACGAAGTCGTTATTGGCATCAACATCAACGGCCAGCAGCGGGCGTTCCCCGTGGGCTTCATGTCGAACCGCGAGCTGGTGATCGATCAAATCGATGACATACCGTTATTGGTCACTTGGTGACCGCTTTGCGGAACGGCGTTGGTCTATCGCCGAGAAATAAACGGAGAGGCAGTTCTCTTCGGTAACCAAGGCGACCTCTGGATGAACGCGATGACGTGGTTCGACCACGACACCGGGAGCGTCTGGAGCCAAGTTACCGGCACTGCACTGCTGGGACCATTGGAGGGAGAAAGCCTCGAGCTGTTGCCTTCTGAGCTATCGAATTGGTCTGATTGGCGTGAGCAATTCCCCGACACCCTTGCGCTGGCAACCGGCACTGGTTCGAACACCTTCCGAGTTCGAAATCTGGCCGTCGCGGCCAGGGTGAACGACGAGGTCGCAGGTGTCGAATTCCGCGACCTCGATGCGGCAGGCGCGATTTCAACCGAGGTCGGAGGCGAGCCGCTGGTCTTTACCACCGACCCAAACCTCGAACGCTGGGCAGTATTTTCTCGCGTCGTCGACGGCGTCACCATCGAACTGGAAGCCGATGGGGCGTTCCTCGTCGATCAGAACGGAACCCGCTGGGATCGAGCAACCGGTGGTTCACCCGACGGCGCACCCGCACTGGACCGAGTCCCAACGTTCAGCTCGAACTTCAACAACTTCATCGACATCTTCCCCGACGCCGATGTACTGATCCAACCTGAGATCGTCCGAGACATTCCGCCACCGTTTAAGTCCTACGTCATCAGCATGGACTAGCCAGGCTGCTACTCCGAGCGCACGTATGGCCCGCTCTTGCCGCCCGTCTTTTCCCAGAGTGCAACATCGCTGATCGTCATCGACTTATCGAGAGACTTACACATGTCATAGATCGTGAGCGCCGCGACCGAACACGCGGTGAGTGCTTCCATCTCGACCCCGGTCATCCCGACCGTATCCACCGATGCCTCGATGTCGATATGGCTCTCCCCTATTTCGAAGTTCACATTGACCGCGCCGATCAACAACGGGTGACAAAGCGGAATCAACTCCGAGGTTCGCTTCGCTGCCTGGATCCCAGCAACACGAGCAACGCTTAGAACATCACCTTTAGAGATTGCCCCGCGCGCAACAGCCGATGCGGTGTCTGCTGTCATCAGCACTCGGCCTTTCGCAATAGCGCGACGGTGCGTGGCGTCCTTCTGGGTGACGTCGACCATTCGGGCACGACCCTGCGGGTCGAGGTGAGTGAATCCATCATGGTTTGACACGTCAGCCTCCGATTTGGCTCATATTGCGCTTCGGCCGAATGAAGTGAACCGTGTCGATGCCGTGGCCCGCCCACTTGTCGTGGACTGCCCCTTCAATGACGCCGGCGATGTCGTCGTCAGAGGCACCGCCGCGAATTGCGTCGCGTAGGTTGTAGTCCTTCACGGCAAACAAGCAGTTTCGGAACTGACCGTCGGCGGTAAGGCGGATGCGGTCACATGTGTCGCAGAACTTTTCGGTGACCGTGGCAATGACGCCGACTTCGCCTTTCCCGTCGAGGTATCGGTAGCGGGTAGCCGGCGCTGACGTTCGGGCAATGGCCTCGATCGGGAACTCTGCGTTGATCTCGTCGATGACTCGCTGAAGCGGAACGACACGTTCGGGACCCCAGTGCTCTTCGGCGTCGAGCGGCATGAACTCGATAAATCGAACAATGACACCCTTGTCTCTGCCGAAGCGGGCAAAGTCGACAATCTCGTCGTCGTTGATGCCGTTCATCAGCACCACGTTGATCTTGACCGGGTCAAATCCCACCTCGATAGCGGCCTCGATACCGTCGAGTACTCGATCGAGGTCGTCTCGGCGGGTGAGCTCGATGAAGCGTTCGCGATCGAGCGAATCGAGCGAGATATTGAGCCGCTTGAGTCCGGAGTCCTTCAGGTCTTGGGCAATTCCACGCAGCGTTGCACCGTTGGTGGTCATGGCAAGGTCTACTCCGAGCGGCGAGAGCATCCCGATCAGCTCGTGAACGCGAGCACGGATGGTTGGTTCACCACCGGTCAAACGGATGCTGTCGATGCCATAGCGGTCGACGAGAAGCCCCGCGACACGAGCAATCTCTTCGAAGGTCAGCAGACCCTCCCGTGGCATCCACTCCATGCCCTCTTCTGGCATGCAGTACTGACAACGGAAGTTGCAACGGTCTGTAACCGCTATGCGGAGATCACGATGCACCCGACCAAAGGTGTCTTCAAGGTGCTTCATTACTTGATTGTACGGCCTTTTCGGGTCAGCGGGAAAGACGAGAAACGCTGGGGTGTCCGCGAAAGTAGCGGTTGAGGGTGCGGTTCCATTTGTTCGAGGGAAGCGAAGGGTCAAGCGCGGCCATTCCGGTACCGAACTTGCTGATCTTGACTGGGCGAATGCCATTTGCCCAAAGTTGGCGATCGGCGACGCTTGGCGTTCCGCCGCTTTTGGTCTCAACGATGAAGTGCGCTTCGAGCGTCGCCATTCGGCCAGTAGCTGAGGTGCATCGCAAGTCCGAATCAATAGTGAGGCGAGCAACGTCGCTTAGATCGACCAACGTCATTCGTCCGTAGGTTGTTGTGAGCACCGGTTGTAGCACCGACGTGAGTCCTTGATCTTCGAGAACCGAGTCGACGAACTGCTGCGCTTCGGCATTGAGCTGTCTGCGTAGGAGGAAGCTGTGCGGTTGGCGTTGCTTCACGGTGACCCCGCGCCCAGTCTTGGTCTTCACTTCGACCATCGTCATATGGGAATCGAGATACGAGCGGGTACGGACCTTAAAGCGCTTACGCCGTTTATAGGCTGCCGAGTGAAACGACGTTAGCTGAGGGGTGTCGAAGTAGACCGACTCGTAGTTGAAGCTGCGTTGCCCATCGACGTCAAGCGCAGCGAGGCGGCTGCCAAGAGTCGAAACGAGGTTCGATAACTGTGCGACGCCGAGAATGTACTTACGGTCGGTCCGGGTTTGCAGGGCTGCCGCCGAGTTCAAATCTGAGAGAGAGATTGCCGGGAGCGCAGCGACCGCTTCATTTGGATCACCAGTCACCGCCGACACGGTGACGCTCATCGTCGGGCTTGTTCTCGGTTGTCCACACGCCGCTTCTGCGGCGCCTCGGCATACGAGCCGAACCGTCGCTCTGCATGTAACCCGCGCAAGACCTCGGCGTGCACACTCGGCGGTCTCACTGCGTGCGCCCCTGGGGCGGACTCAGGTTGCAACGCAGACGGCATGGCGTGCGCCCCAAACGGCTTCTCCGTGTGGACTTCGGAAGTTTCGATCGGGTCCAGTTCTGCATGGGCGGGCCGAGCAACCGGCGCGCAGCGGAAGTGAACGTCGACCGAGGTCGTGTCGTTTACCAAGTCAACGCGCTTCACCCGAATTCGCAGGACCTCAAACCCGAGCAGCTCCTCAAGCCGAGCAATGATCTTCGCCTCGTCGGTGTACGCGACGTCCAGGTTGAACGATTGGTGACGACGGTTGGCAAACAGACGCGGGTGATCCCCCAAATACATGGCGGCGATGATCACCGCCATGAGCGCAGGGCTCAGCCAGAGTGGATCGAGGGTAAAGCCGGCTAGGAGACCGAGAGCGAGCGAACTGAAGTAGTACGCGACCTCTTCTTGGCGGAGCTCGGCGCTTCGCACCCGGATGATCGAGAGGACTCCGAACAGTCCGAGGCCGAGGCCGGCACTAACGTCTGTCGACGACAAGGCTGTCGCCACTGCCATGACGCCGATGTTCAACCCGAGAATCGCAACGAGCATGTCCTTGCGTTGAT
>CAZHUR010000024.1:0-13810 GCA_964535395.1 uncultured Acidimicrobiales bacterium | reverse complement strand
CATACGGTCCGAGGCGACTGTGGAACGGCATGTACTGGGTGCGGATGACCACCGGGATCGAGTCGAGTTGAATCACCCTGAGGCGCTTCATCACCTGACGCATGTGCCGTGCTGAAATGGCACCGCTGGGCTTTGGCTCGTTGAAACCCTGAGCGCCGAGGGCGACCCGCCTCGCGACATCGTTTGACATCTTCCAGACGCCGGTCCGACGTTTCGCTTTAGCCGATTTGCCGCTCACTCCCCGACCCTACCCGCTGTCGGCCACGCTGCGAATAGTGCTGTCACCAGCCGATAGCCTGACGTGATGAACCCCCGTACCAAGATCCTCGCGTTCCTCGCCGCATTGGCTCTTCTCGCTTCGGCGTGTGGCGGCACAGAAACCGTTGACGCAACCGCCCCCGAAACCAACACCACAGAACAAGACACCACCGACGACACCACAGACGACGTCGCTGACGAAACTACCGAGGCCGAGCCAGTCGCTGATGCCATCAACGGCGGTAAGCCGATCATCGAGCTTCCCGGCGGCGACGCACCGATCGAACTGATCAGCGAAGACCTCATCAGCACCGACGGTGAACTTGCCGAGCCCGGAGACCTCCTCGTGATGCACTACGTCGGCGTGCTGTTCGACGATGGCTCAGAGTTCGACTCGAGCTGGGATCGCTTTCAAACGTTTAACTTCGTCCTCGGAAACGGCAACGTCATTCAAGGCTGGGACGACGGCATCGAAGGCATGGCCGTGGGTAGCCGCCGCCAACTCACCATCCCAGCCCAGTTCGCATACGGCGACAACAGTCCGTCGCCCGCCATCCCTCCCGGGAGCGCGCTCGTGTTCGTCGTCGACCTGGTCGCCGCCCACAGCGCCCACGAGGTCGACACGGCAACCGAGAACGAAACCGAAATCGAACTGTCGGTGATCACCGAGGGAGACGGTGAAGAGGTCGCCGCTGGCGACAGGATCGAAGTGCTCTTCACCATCGCCGAGGCGAACGGTGATGTTCTTCAGTCATCATGGACTGATGGATCGACCGCGATCTTTGGGGTGGGCGGCGACCTGTTAGAGGTCTTTGTTGGCTGGAGCGAACCGCTCGTCGGACAGAACGTCGGCGACGAGGTCCGCATTGTGGTTCCGCCAGAGTTTGGACCAGCGGCCGGTCAACCAGACGCCGTCGCCCTCGTAACTCACATCACCGTGCTCGACATCGTTAGCTAGTCGTCGAGCCCCAGGCGAATCTTCAACGAAGAAAGAAATCGTTCAAACACGTTTTCGTCGTCCTCTGATTCGCCAGCATCTGAACTCTCCCCCGTTCGCTCTTCACGAAACTCACGGACCTGTTCTGACCGGTCTTCCTGACCCTGCAGGACGCCTTCTTCGAGATCGAAGGCGAGCACTCTCTCGTAGTGCCACACGGGAAGAAAACCAGCGTGCACGAATAGGTCGAGGATGGGTTGGGCTCCAACGATGAGGTCGCCCGTGAACGGGATTGGCATGTCGACGTTGAGGTAGGTCCAAGTTTGGCCATACTCGTCTGTCGATGCCTCCACCCCATCGAGAGCCGGTGGAGCGTCCACCGACCCGACCTGAAGTTCTGAGAGCTCTAGCCGCCCTTCAGAAATGCGATACCGGGCTGACACTCCGCGGGTGTTGGCCGTGTGCAACATGACGGGCGATATCCCGTGTGCACGTGCATCGAACAGATCCTCGGGGATCGAGGGTTCGACAATTGCGTACTCGACGCCATCGACGACGATCACGTCTGACATTTGACCGCTCATAACCACTTCTTCCTGCCGCCACGTCTCTCGCCGATCCTACGCGATTGGAGAAGCCACGGTGTCGAGGAGCGATTGTCGTTGTCGATCGAAGTCTCTTACCGACCGAGTGATCGCCCCTTCTGCTCGGGTGAAAATGAACTGGACGTCGACCACTTGTCGGCCCGTCGAAGCTTCGATAGCCAACGCATAGGCCGTGCCTTGCAAGCCGTAGTGATCGAGCTTGGCGTCGACTTCTGCCTCGCTTTGGACCGAGTCTGTCTTGTAGTCGACGACCACCAGACCGTCGGGCGTGTCGACCAGAAGATCGATGTACCCCTCGACCGTTGTCGACCCGACAGGCGCTGCAACGTAGAGCTCTTTGTAATGCTGATCAACACGACACCGTTGCACGATCGGGGAAGCGAGTGCGGAGTACACGGCACTTCGGATGGTTTCGACGTGTTCGGGAACCGACTCGGCCCATGCCTGCGCTTCGGTCAGCGCAAGAAGTTGAGCCTCGTCGGGGTCGGCCAAGTCCATGTGTTGAAGCACTGCGTGGACCGCCGACCCAATGGCCGTACCAGCACGGCCACGCCGAAAGACCCGTGGCGGAAGGTCGGACGACTCGTCCTCAACGGCCTCTTCTCGTTGTTCGGCTCCGGCGCGTACGGCGGTTTCGGTGTCACCGGCGCGGACCGCGCTTCTTTGGGCAAGTGCGGTCGCCGACGTCGTCGACTGCACACGTCCCGCCCGTAGGCGCTGACCGTGGAGGTCGCTCCATTGCCCTGGTGTTGCCACCTTGGGTATCTCACTCGTGCGTGCTGCCAAGTCGATCACATCGTCGAGCGTCATGTTGACCATGTCGTCTCCCAATGGTGGGGTCCACGTGCGGATCAGCTCCTCGCCAGCGCCGTGAGCCCACGCGTGCACCTTTGCCCCGTGACAGTCGGTGGGCTTACCCGATTTATTCACCGGGTGGTAGCCGCTCACGACGAGGTGATCACGTGCCCTCGTCAGCGCCACGTAGAGCAACCGATCTCGCTCGGGACCATCCATTTCGGCATCGAGGTCCTTTTGGTCATCAAAGCGCGCCGTGCTGACCGATTTCTTCGCCTTCACTTCCGGTAGCGTGCCCGGCTCGCCCCAAACCACTTCACCTGTTTGAGCGCGCCTGCCGCTCCTCGTCGTGAGCCCAGACACGATCGTGATTGGAAACTCCAGCCCTTTTGAGCCGTGGATGGTCATGATCTGGACCGCTTCATCGTCGGGTTCGGCGAGCATTGGTTCGTGGGCTCGTGAGCCGTCCCGACCCTGCAGGTCTGTCCACGCAAGATACGAACGCAGGTCACCGCCGCCGGACTCTGCAAAGGCGCGAGCCTGATCGACGACGTAGCGAAGCCGTCGCCAGGTATCGCGAGCGCGCCGGCCACGGGCTGGCAGCGCCATCGCATGACGTTCGTCGATGAGACGAATGAGCAGTTCACTCGGCTCGTCCCACCACTTTCGCCGTTCAAGAGAGGCCATGTGCTCGATACCTGCAGCAACGACCGTGCCGGTGAGGCCTTCGGGAATGACGCGATCGAGAACAAAACGGCCGTGACTTTCGGTGAAGGCCAAAAGGTCGTCGTATCCGCAGCCATACAACGGTGAACGCAGCGCCGCGACCACCGCGATCTCGTCGGAGGGGTCGTCGATCGCTCGAAGGACCGACAGCAGGTCCTTGACCTCTTGAGTCTCGTAAACGAGTGTTCCGGTATCGGCGCGGAAGGCGATGTTGCGCTCGTCGAGAGCCGACGAGAGCTGCGTCATCGAAGTTCGCGTCGGCAACAGGATCGTGACGTCGGACAGCTTTGCGGGACGCCAGCGGCCATCGTCTTCGACCAGCCAGTTGTGGGGGTTACGAGCAATGTCGGCAACGACCGAGGCAACATCGTTTGCTTCGAAGCCTCTCAACTCGGCCGCTTTCGCCTCGTGGCCGCCGCCGAGAATGAGTGGCCGGTGATCGAGTGCTGGGCTGGACTCGCGCGAGGCAATGAGCGGCGAGTACTTGGCCTGGCCCTCGGTGTCTTCTGGCATCACCTCGGTGAACAAACCGTTGACCGCCGCAATGATTGGTTCGACCGTTCGAAAGTTCTGTTGCAGAGAAACACCGCCCGCAGTGAACTTCGCACGAGCCTCGAGGAACACCGAGATATCAGCCCGACGGAATCGGTAGATCGACTGCTTTGGGTCTCCGACCATAAACAGGCGGCCCGGCTCTGCTGCGACGTCGCTCCAAGCCGACGTTGGATCCTCCGAGATCGCCGATGCGAGGAGCATGGCAAGGGTGATCTGGATTGGGTCGGTGTCTTGGAACTCATCGAGCATCAACACTCGATAGCGGGCTGCAAGACCCGCTCGCGCAACGGGTGAAGTTCGCAACAACTGTTGGGCAAGGACCAACAGGTCGTGGAACTCAAGGACACCTTCTTCGCGGCGCTCGGTCGCGGCTTCGACGGTGAACTGGGCGATCTTTCCAGCAAACTGGCGCAAGGTATCGTCGGCAACCGCGCCGACCAGCTCAGCACTGGCCTCGGCCAGTTGACCGCATGTCTCGCGAGCGTCGGTTACCGGAATCGACCAGTTGGTCTTGGCCCCAGCACGACCAAACTTCAGATCTGCGAATGGACGTACGAGGCGCAAACGCTCGGTGTCACTCGACGCTTTCCGAAACCGAGCGAACGTCTCGCTCATCGTGCGAATCTTGATCAGCAACTTGTCGTCATTGGTCAGGCAATGGTCGGCGAGTTGTTCGATCTGAACCATGGCTTCGTTCACGCGGCCAAAGTCGATCGGACGAACTACCGAAGTGGGTTGGGCCACACCGAGCAATCGATCCCAGTTATCGCCGAATACGTGCGCGATGTTTCGAAGTTCTTTGCCGTTGAGACCAACACCGAGACATGCCGCACGCACGATGAAATCTTCAAGTTCAGTGTCGGCGTACAGCGCGTCGAGGAACGTCGACCAACGCTGGTCGAACGCCAACTGGCTCTGCACCTCGTCGATCACCTCAACCCGTGGCGGAATGCCAACCTCGACCGGAAATTCAGATAGCAGTCTCTGAGCGAACCCATGCAACGTCTGAATCGCGGCGATATCGGCATCGCCGAGGGCCCGCTCACAAATCTCGACCAGACGTGGATCGTTTGCCTCCCGTGCCTCACGAAGTGCGTCTTCAAACTTGAGGCGAACCCGCTCTCGGAGCTCGGCCGCTGCGGCCTCGGTGAACGTGATCGCTGCAATCTCACTCAGCGAGCGTTGAACGTTCTCGTCGGACGAAGTCACCAGGTTGAAGATGCGATCGACCAGCGCCGTCGTCTTTCCGGTACCTGCGCCAGCCTCGACAAAAAGGGTCGATCCGAGGTCTGTGCGGACAACCTCTCGAGCCTGTTCATCGCGCTCGACCAGTTCGGCTTTGCTCGTCATGACCCAGCCCCTTCGGTGCCGCCGTCTTGTTGTGGACCTGCCAACATCTCGACGTACTCGACGAGGCGCCCGGAGAGCACCGCTGCTTCGAACTCGTCATTTCGATCTTGCGGGCAGAGCCGTTTAAACGAGCAGAAGCTGCAATTGTCGAAGTCGCCCCAGAAGAAGTTGTAGTCGCCGGGCTGGGGCGGGAAATGGCCCGACTCGATGCCATCGATGATCGTCGTGACGGCATCTCGGAATCGTTCGTCTTGAGCATCAGCCCACCGATACCCAGCCTTGGCGAATTCGCCCTTGCTCGTGACGTACCAGTAGTAGGCCCAGGCATCGTTCGAGTCGAAGATCTGGCGTGCAGCGTAGGCGTACGCGCCGAGTTGGAGTTTGCTCCCCCCAAGAACGGGATCGGCGTCGAACTGGGCCTGCGGAGTCTTGCGAGATGTCTTGTAGTCGAGCACGACCGGGACGCCGTCCACCGTGCGTCGGTCGAGCCGGTCGATAAGCCCGCGGAGCGATACCTCTCGTCCGTCGTTCAGCGAAACCTTCACCGCTTCGGTCGAGTTCTCGAAGCGCTCGTGCATCCCGAACGGCACCTCAACGTCGTGAGGAACCGTGCGAAGTTCGGTGCGGAGCTTTTCATCTTGGCGCAAGAACGCTTCGAGGTCGTTGAGAGTTTCTTCCTTCTTGATCGCCCACAAGATTGGTTTACCGGTTCGGTTGAGCGCTTCGTACTCGGCGAAGTACTTCTCCGCCGTCGCAAAGAGGCGGGTTCGATCGGCCTCGGTCCACGGGTCGTCAGGATTTGGCTCACTGTCGCTACCTGGCACCGAGTTCTCGATGAAGTCCTCGAGGATCGCGTGGACCAAGCTGCCGCGGTCGAGTGCACTGATCTCGGTGATCTCTTCGGGTCGATCGATCTCGCCCAGCTTCAGAACTTGGTTGAGAAAGTACCTCCGGGGACATGTTGCCCACTCTTCAAGTCGGCTCGGGCTAATCGCTCGCCCGTGCGACGCCGGGGACGCAAGGTTTGCTCCAGCCAAATCGCCGTTGAAGCGGTTGAACCCGTCGAGGCGCTCGTCGATCTGACCCAGCCCGAGCCGGAGTCCAACGGGCAGCAGGTCTTCATCGAGGTCGTGACCAAACTTGTGGTGGGCGTGGACGCGCTGGACGTGAAGTTCGGCCTCCGAGGTTGCCAATCCGGCGCCGACGGCACGGCTCAAACTCTGCTCGAACGACCCGCGTTCACCCGACACCAGCCCGGAAGCCTCCCAATTACGAGAGTTGATTGTTTGGTCGTTGGCTCGACCTCGCAGTGCCTCGACGAACCAACGTGAAGGCGTGCGTTGGCGTCCGTTGCGATGATCGCCGAGCGGGAGGGTAAGAGTCGCCGACCCGCTGCCAGCGCCGAGCGCGTTGAGGAAGCGTTGGCGCTCGAGAAGATTGCGGTCGCGGCGAGTCGGCAACCCGCCCGATGTCTTGTCTCGTTCATCATCGGGGATCAGCGAGTCTTCACGGATTGGACGAGGGCACAGCCCTTCGGTCATGCCAACGATAAAGACCGTGTCGAGGTCGAGGCCGATCGCAGAAGAAAGTGGCGCCACGAGCACGCCCGTGCCAAAACGCCCCCGTCGACCCGCTGGTACGTCGAGTTCGAGTTGAAGGGCACGAACAAAGGTGGCCGGGCTCACGTCGGGCTCGATCGAGTCGAGCAGCTCGAGCCGAGACAACACCTTGTCGATGCGTTCGGCCGCCTCGACCTCAGCTTCGGGCCACGATGACCTACGGTTTTCTTGCGGAAGCAAGAGCGCCAAGGTCTCTCGCACCCACTGAGAACGCTCATGCCACGTCCGAGCCTTCGCGGCTTGCGTGGTGAGTTGGCCGAGCCATTCGACAAAACCGCCCAGGGCTCGTGCGGTTTCCTGGTCTCTGCGGAGCCGGTTGAGAAAGCCCTCCCCCGCCTCGGAGTTCTCAGAGATGCGCTTCTCGATCGACTCGCCGTATGTCTGCAGCGAGGACTGCCAACCAACGAGACCGCCAACAACGCCGGCAGAACGTGAGATGTTCTCCCAGGAACCACTCCGAAGCGAACGGCCGTCGGGACCACGCATCGGTGCCGACGAGATCAGAGCCAGAACCGTCTCGCGGGAGAACTGCTTGTCGGGAGGAAGTGACACAGCAGCATCGGTGAGTTCTAGAAGGCTTGTGAGCAAGCGCCCCGTCATCGAATCGGAGAGCGTGCGGTATTCGGGGCCAGCGGTCGGAATGCCAGCGCGATCGAAATGTTCGCGGATCGTACGAAGGTATGGGTTAGCCGAAGGGACAAAGACCGCCATTCGGTCGAACCGCTCGCCCCGCTCGGCGGCCTCGAGCACCAGTCGGACAACCTCGAGAGCTTCTTGGTCACTATCGGCAGCGGTAACAAGCTCCGTTGGCAACGGAGTAGGCACCGTAGCGGGAGCGCTCAACGCGCGTGAAAAGATCGTCGATGCCTGCGCAAACGAGCTGGCGTCTACCTCGGCGTCGCCTACACAAGCCCACACGCCGAGCGGTTCGGTGGCCCCTTCGCGATTGCGGGCTGCATCGACGAGGTCTCGAAGAAATTCGATCGTCGCGACACCCTGGGAAAACGGACCCACCAGGACCAAGCGGTCGTCGAGCTCGGCCGGGCCTCCTCCCTGCTGAGAAGCGACCTCGGTCGCGGTCTGCAAGACCGTGAATTCATCGTGGTAGGCAACATCGCCCGTTGCGAGATGCGCGCCGACAGCGTCTACGAAATGGAGCAGATCGAGGGTGCGTGCGTCTGCAGACTGGGCAAGCGCCTGGCGTCGGCTCGGCGGCATCTCGGTGAGTTCGCCATACATCCGGACGAGTGCGGCCTCGGTGGCCACGTGCTTTGCGACAGCTCCGAAACGGCCCGGGCTCGTCTTTAAAACCTGGCGGACCGCAGCAGCGAGTACCGAGGTGGTGAGCGGCCGCAAGCTCAGCGTTGCGAGTGTTGGCGCAGCGAGCAACGAGGCGAACTGGAACGGTGTTGAGAAGTTGACGTTGGCGATACCCGCTAGCCCATTCGATGTTGCTGACTCGAGCTGGCTCGACCCGAGAAGGCGACGCAGCGACAATCCCGACAAGTTGGAAGTGACAATCACCCGGACCGGGGCGAGCGCGTCGTCACCTTTTGCAGAGTTGATCGCCCGGCGAACCGCCAGGGTTGTTTCGCGCCCGACTGTCGCTGTCGACAAGTTTGTGGCTGCCAACACGTCTGGGGCCGTCGATACATCCATCACCCAGATCGTACGTCGGACCTGTGACAACCGTGGCGCCAACGAGGAGTGTCGAGCCGTCACCGTTGCAAAGGGTGTGTCGGCTGGCACAATCTAGGAGATGCCTTTGAATGTTTTAGGTGAGGAGTTGCAGCCATGCAGCTTGGACCCGCTCACTGGCTTCACGCGTTCAGGCTGCTGCGAGATGCATCCGTCCGACTCTGGATTCCACATCGTGTGCGCCGTGATGACCAACACGTTCCTCAAGTTTTCCAAGGAACAGGGCAACGACCTCATGACCCCACGCCCCGAGTTCGGATTCGGCGGACTCAAGGCCGGCGATCGCTGGTGTCTGTGCGCAAGCCGGTGGAGCGAGGCCTTCGAAGCCGGCAAGGCCCCAAAGGTGATTCTCGAGGCCACTTCGGTAAACGCCTTGGAGTGGATCGACATCGGCGACCTCCGCGCCAACGCTGTGTAGGAGAAAGTGCTTTATCGGGGGTTCTAACTCTCCGATACCTACAGCATGTCCGTGGCCCTCCTGGCTGTATTTGTCCTCTGTCTCGTCTTGACCGCAGCCCTCGCGCTCGCAGAAGTTCGCGACGAACGCCTCGAACTCGATCGTGCCGACCATCGCGGTGCCAAGGACAACTGGAGCCAAGTAGCCCGGGAACTCGACCTCGAAATGGGGCCCTTCACCGAGGAAACCCCATCGCTTCGAGGGTCGATCAACCAACACTGGGTGTCGGTATTTCCCGATGCGGCCGGAACACACATCGAGGTTAGCTATCAGAGCGGCATCGGCCCCTTCGAGGTCACTCCGGCGGCAGGCGCAACCACGAACTCCAACCGATTGGTCCGAACCGGCGACGAATCCTTCGACGCCGAACTTGCCTTGTTCAGCAGGACCCCTCGTGAGATGTCGCAGTACCTGTCTCCCGCTCGACGTAACGCCATGCTGTGGCTGTGTTCTGGATTCGAGATCGATCAGATCACAAACGAAAAGCTGAACGTGCGGCTTAAGTCTCGACTCTGGAAGCCCAACGAGTTGATTGGCGGCATCCAACTCGTGGTCGACGTAGCCGACATCTTGCAACAAGGTGAGAAGGTCTTTATGACCCCACCGCTACAAGAACCAACGGTTGAAGAGAACGGCTTTGCCGAGCTTTCCGATGAGTTGGATGAGCGCGACAACCAAGAACCCGACTCTCTTCGATCCCGCTAGGTGATGCGCCGTGAAGGGTCTGGTTAACACTCGCTGGCAACCCATTGGGTATTTTGCACGCCCCACGTGGGAAGCCACCGCAGAGCAACTCAAGCTCACCTTTGAACCCGGCACTGTCCATGACACACCGGTGATATACGGGCGCATCGACGGCTACTACTTAGAGGTCACGTGCACCGACGATCGCCCTGGCGCACCGACCCCGACCACCCGCTATGCAGTTGAATACGTGTCGGGTAGCGGGCCGATCACAATTGGCCCCGACAGTGTCCTGAAGCGCTCTGTGCTCGGACGGCGCATCGCCAAGATCAACGATGTTCAAATCGGCGACGCCGAGTTTGATAAAGCTGCATCGATCGATGCCCCGTCGGTGGAGGCTGCCCGGGAGTTCCTGACCGACCGTCGCCGACGAGTGATTGCCGAGTTGTTGGGCGGTGCGGGGTTTCGACAAACGGTGGTCACCGAATCTGCACTGACGTTCGAGACCCGAAAGGTCGAGAAATCTCCACGTCGTCTCGCTGGCAACGTGCTCGGCCTAGTCCGATTCGCACGCGTCATGGGACGGCCAAGCCAACCAGCCCAGGCTTTCATGCCGACAGTCGAGGCACTACCGCTGCGCGAACCAGGGTTGCAGTCGTACTTCGCTCCGGCCGATCCGTCCAAGCCCACGTTGTCCGACGCGGTTAGCTAGCCTGCGGGCGTGAGCGAAACGCCCAGCTTCGAAGCGGTCATCTTCGACAACGACGGCACCCTCGTCGACTCAGAATCGATCACGTTGAGCGTGATTATGGACATGGCCGTCGAACACGGGGCTGACGTTCGGCCAGGCGATGCCGAACGCTTTGTGGGCAGCCACCTTCAGGTTGTCTTCACCGAGATTGCATCCCGAGCTGGCAAGCCCGTGCCCCACGATTTCATCGATACGTTCCGCACTCGCCAAACCGAACGCATCGAGCAGGGCCTCGAAGAAATTCCCGGAGCCACAGCTGTACTCGAGCACCTAACAGCTCTGGGGATCCCATTCGGCGTGGCCTCCAACGCCCCGCAAGCCAAAATGGCTCTCTGCTTAAAGGCGACCGGTCTCGACCGGTTCTTCCCAGTCGCCCACCGCACCAGCGCGTACGACATCGAGTCGTGGAAACCGTTGCCCGACATCTTCATCCAGGCTGCCAAGACGTTGAGCGTGCCCATCGAGCGATGCGCGATCGTCGAAGACAGCGACACTGGTATCGAAGCAGGACTTGCTGCTCAGGCCACCGTCTTTGCGATCGACCCAAGAGGCCGGTACGAATCTCACCCCGACGTCATCTCGTTGTCAGCCTTGGCCGACTTCAAGACGTTTCTGTAGGGCGGATCTTCTCTCTACGGGCGGGGCGAACTATTCCGCTTCGGGTGAAGCGACGCCGCGCAGCGTGCCCGTTACAAGTTCGCTCTGCCCGGCGTCTCCGACTACACATTGCACGAACGGGGCGCTTTCCCATGCGCTTTCAGGAGGAACGAACGTCCAGACTTCCCAAATGCGTAGGTTTGCTCGACCTCCACCGATGAAGTCCTCGTATTCGTTCAGGCAGAATTCCTCGCCTTGGGTGAACGACGCATCGACGCCGGGGTACTCGGTGCCCTCGAACAGTGTGGTGTTCACCGCGAAGACTTCATAGGCGTGTGGCTGCCCACAGTCGATTGTGCTCAGGGAAGAGATCTCGATGAACGCTCCAGATTCGTCAGTTGGGAAGAAGTTCTCGATGCACTGGCCGGTGGAGAGTTCAGAAACGCTCGTTCCTTGACCGACGAACCGGCTGCCGAAGAACAAACCAAGGCCAATGACGACTACAGCAAGTAACACGCCAACGAGTGCAGGAAGATTCGACGAACCGCTGCCCTTGGTCTTGGTCGCCTTCTTGGTCTTGGTCGCCTTCTTGGTCTTGGTCTTGGCCTTAGCTTTCTTGTCCGTCTTCGAAGTTTTGGCTTCTTCGAGGCGTCGGAGCGCTTCGGGAGTTTCCGGGCGAACCACTCCAGCGGGGCTCTGCGGTTCGGCATTTCGCAACGCTTCGGAGCGAGAACTCGTGCTGGTTGCAGCAACGTCAGGTCCGGCGCCAGCGACAAGCGGAGAAAGGGCTGCGCTCGTGAGCGGCGTTAGTGCGGAAGGAGTTGGAGGGAGGATGGGTCGTTCGATGTCCTCGACAGATGTAACCAGCGGCGCCGCAGGCGCGGCCGGAGCGACAGGCGAATCAGGTGCAGCCGGCGCAGAAGGTGCAGCCGGCGTCGGCGGAACCTCGGAGCCAGCATCGGCGGGAACAACAGCAGCGGGAGGAGCAATACCCTCAACCTGGGTGCCAGGAGCGGGGCCGCGAAAGGGGTCTGGTACCCCGCGAACCGCTCGCGTTTGCCCTGGCAGCGGTGGCAACTGTGGTCGTTCGATTGTGCTTGCGCCGCCGCGCGGAGTGCCTTCCATAGTGTTCAATCGACCTGACCGGCAGCTCTCCTATGGGGTGAACGGCCTATTCGACGGTCAAGAACACGCCTCAATCCCCTGAATCAACGCAAAACAACAAAAACCGGGCGTTGCAGCCCGGGTTTTGCTTACGTTCTTTGTCAACGACTAGAAGTCGCCACAGAGGGTTACTCTTCTGCTTCTGCTTCGCCGTCGCCAGCGCCAGGAATCTTGTCGGTTACTTCGTCGATCTTTTCGCTGATTCCTTCGCCGCCTGGAACCTTCTCAGCCATTTCCTTCGCCTTGTCGGCGAGGCCGGCAGCCTGTTCCTTCATTTCGTTTGCCTTGTCCATCAATCCCATGTCGGAACCTCCAAGTTTCTCGGCCGCCCGTGAGTCGAATGGCCTGTTCGTGTAGATGACGAACGGTAGCGGCAAAAGGTCGCGAATATACGATGTGAGATTTGTCAAATCTAAGTTTTCCCAATTTGGGTGAAAATGCATCCGTAGACTCAACAGTCTCTTCGGCAGATCTGGGGCAGACTCGTCTGGTGACATCACCCGACGCAGACCGCTGGAACGCTCGATATGCGGGAGCCGTTCGACCTACCGCAATCGACCCCCATGAACTGCTCAGTAGTCCATTTGGCCGTGTCTCCCCCGGCATGACGGTTCTCGACGTTGCCTCCGGATGGGGCGACTCGGGCCTACACCTCGCCCAGCAAGGCGCCACCGCCACCTTCGTCGACGTGTCCGCGGTGGTTCTCGAAGCGGTCGAGGAGAGGGCTCAAGAGCTCGGACTTGAGGTGTCCACGATCGCGATCGATCTGTCGACCGCAGAGGTGCCGGCCGGGCCCTGGGATCTGATCACGTGCTTCCACTACCTCGACCGCGACCTACTCCCCCGTTTGGTCGCCGCTCTTGCACCCGGCGGTCGGCTACTGTGTGCGATCGCCACGGTCACCAACCTCGAACGTCACGAGCGACCATCCGCACGATTTTTGCTCGAGAACGGCGAGCTTGCGTCGCTCGTACCGGAGGCAGAGATGGTTCACTTCAGCGAAGACTGGAGAGCGAACGGTGTCTACGAAGCCTGGCTAGTAGCGGAGAAGCCTGAGGGTTCTAACAGCTAGAAAACTGAACCGAGGATTGCCCGGAACTTCGACTGGGTCTCTTCAAGTTCTGCTTGCGGGTCACTTTGGGCAACAACGCCAACTCCAGCAACCACGCGCGCCGTGTTTTGTTCGATCTGTGCGGTCCGCACAGACACGGCGAACTGGCCGTTTCCGAGGCCGTCGAACCAGCCGGACGGGCCTGCGTAGCGGCGCCGGTCTAGCCCTTCGAGTTCTCGAATGAGCGCGAGCGCGTCCGTCTGTGGCTTGCCTCCGACCGCGGGAGTTGGGTGGACGGCTTGCACGAGTTCAAGTACCGAGGCAGGGGGCTCGGAGAGGACACCTTCGACCAGTGTGCCCAAGTGATGCACGTTCTCGAGTGTGACGACTGAGGGTTCGGGTTCTGCATCGACATAGGACGAGAAGTTGAGCAGCTCACTGAGCAGCCAATCGATCGTGATCTGATGCTCGACCCGGTCCTTCGACGATGCCAGCAGTGCTTCGACTGCGGCTGCATCAACGTCAGCGTCGGCCGATCGTGCCGCAGTGCCAGCGAGCGGATG
>CAZHUR010000023.1:0-14276 GCA_964535395.1 uncultured Acidimicrobiales bacterium | reverse complement strand
GCTTCCCGGCATCGCCAAGATCGCCAAAGCGGCAGTGGTGTCACCAAAGGCTCTCCAAACGCGACTGCAGTCTCAGGTTGCGTCGAATTCGTCGTCGGAACCTGTGGTGGTCATCGTGGCTGATGATTGGGTGCTTGACCACACGGCATTGCTCGATGCTCTCCGGGTCGAGCTGCGGCATCGATCGATCGAGCTACGTGTGGTGCTCGACGCGTCGAACCCAGCGGGTATGAGCCGCTCGGCTCCCCATTGGATCGAGAGCCCACCGGTGTGGGAGCTGAATGCAGCCGGAAAGAGTCACATGATGACGGCGATCGTCGACTTTGGACCAAAGCCCGAACTGACGATTGTTGCTGCTCATACCAAGGCTCAACGGACCTGGTCCGGTGCTGCTGTCTCGCTGCGTGAACCGAGGCCATTTGCGCTGTGGGTAGGGGAGTCAGATCTGCCGATCGAGGATTCGACGCCCAGTGCGATCTGGCTGTTCGCCGAAGATGAGGCTTCGGTTCGTGTTGGCAAAGATTTGGGGTTGGCGAGTGCTCAGATCACCGCGCTGTTTGAGCAGCCAGATGTTGCCTCTCAGGCACAACTCTTTGCAGAAGGTGTCGCGGCTGCATTGCGACGTTCCCTCTAGCGTGCTGCTGCCAAGGCGTCTGTTTCGGTTGTGTACACGCCAAAGTCTTTGAATCTGGTGAAGGTGACAGAGTCGGGGTACCAGGCTTCGCCTTGACCTCCCCAGAGCTGCTGAAAGAACAACGCATCAGGTCCGTCGGTGTTATCTCCGCCGGTCCAGTTCACGTCTTGCACGTGAAGGCGTTGCTCAAGGCGTTCACCTTCGCCCGCCGTCCATGCCTTGAACCAGCCGTCGTCTCCGTCGACCCGGTAGCCGAGCACGACGGTGATCCACTCACCCTCCTCGAGGGCCCAGATTCGGGGATCTCCAACGCCGCCTTCGATGCCGTCGTTGATGCCTTGGAACGCTTGAGCCTCGAAGCCGTCGAGGAAGTAATAGTCGCGACCAAACCCGAAAGCGATGTCGCGGTCAGCGATTTCTTGGCCGTACATGTAGGCGGCCAGCGTAAGTCCGTCACGCGGTGCGGTGGTTGAGCCTTCGGAGTTCGTGCCGCGGATCATCAGGCGGCCCGAGAAACCGCCAGCGGTGTGGTTACCGCCGGTGTTGTCGCCGGGGTCGCCGAGGATCAGGCCGGGTAGCTTTACGCCGGTGGTCGAGGCAGGGCTTCCTTGGTCGTTGCTGCCATCGCCAGCATCGAAACCGGGCTCGAGAAAGAAGCGGTAGACCAGATAGGACTCTTGGTTCTGTGGGATGGGAACGGTGAATTGTTTCTGACTGTCGGTGCCGATGTCCGAACGAGTTCTCACGAAATCGCCCGTTGGGTCGGCCACGATTGCAAGGTCTTCCCAATTCGATTCGTGGAGGTGATCAATGCCTCCGAACTGCTGGTCGATCAACGACTGGGCGTTCCCCGGCGAATTATCAAAGTTGAACGAGGCGGTGGCCGAAATTGGAGCGTTGAGCAGCACTTGCCCGGTCGAAAGCTGCTGCGCGGGTGGCAGTGGTGGAGGCAGGTCCGATCGGTCTACGGCCACCTGTTCTTCGGGCACTGCTTCGGCAACGACCCCGCCGTCGACGTTTGGAGCTTGCGAACCGGCCGCAGGAGCGGTCTCAGCGCCAGGGGCAACGGTGGTGGCAACACTTGCCGATTGGGCATTCGGGTCGGCGCTCTCATTGCCTGTGCGGCTGGAAATGAAGATAAGCACGATTGCAGCAACGAAGATGCCAGCGACAAGAATTGGCAGCGTCCGGGAGGTGGGCGGTTCGGTGTTTCCGCCGTGTGATGTGTGACTATCGGGAGCTGAGTGCTCCTTCACAGACTGCATGCAATGACCTTCCGAAGCCCGTGAGCTGTAGCCCAAGTTCTTCACAATGTGCCGGACTGTCAGGCAGCACCGGATTGCCGTACGATAGCAGTAGCTTCGCGTCGATTACATAGCGGCCCTGAGCCGAAGAAGGAAGTTTTGTGCGATCGATTTCAGTCTGTGTGGCGACTTATAAGCGCCTGGAAGGTCTGCGGGCCCTTCTCGAAAGTATTGAGAATCAGGTCTTAGAACCAGGCGACGAGGTCGAAATTATCGTTGTGGATAACGACCCGCGCACCTCGGAGGAAAGCGTTCACGAGTTTGCCGAAACGAGCAGATTCACGGTCGTGTACCTCACCCAACCTGAACAGAACATTAGTTTGACCAGGAATGTAGCTGTTGAGGCAGCGACCGGAGAGTACCTGTGGTTTGTAGATGATGATGAGGTAGCAATACCCGAGTGCCTATCGCGGTTGATCAAGGCTCTGGAAGATTATGACGCCGATGGTGTCTTCGGGCCGGTGCTACCGAGCTTTGAGGCAGACCCTCCATCGTGGATGGAGGGCTCGTCGATTTTCAATCGAGAGATCGGGGTAACCGGGGAGAGGAGCGAAGGCAACCGAACGAGCAACACCCTGGTTCGAGCGTCGACGTTGAGTGTCATTCCCGGCCCGTTCGACCGCGACTTTGGAATCTCCGGCGGCTCTGACTCCATGCTCTTTAGACAACTCGCCGAACAGGGTGCGCTCTTCATCGACTCGGCCGACGCGTTCGTCTATGAAGCAGTGCCGGCGAACCGGGCGAACTGGACGTGGATGAAAGCCCGTAGCCGACGCCAGGGCCAAAACTATGGACGCCAAACCGTGATGCTCAGTGATGGGGTTCGCAACAAGTCGGTTGCGATCATGCTCGCGAAAGCAACGATTCTTCTGGTGGGCTCTGCTGGCGGAGCGGCGTTGACATGGCGCGATCGGGCAAAGCGAAGCGAGTTCCTCCTGCGCCTTGCCACCAACGTGGGCAAGTTCGAGGGCGTCCGCGGGGTTGTGACCGAGCGAATGCTTTAAAGGGCGTCCTGCACTAGTTCACCGACACGAGCTTTGGCCGCGGCTGTTCGGCCTCGACCTTGACCTTTGGCACGAACGGAACTTGCACTCCCTTGTTCCTACTTGCGGTCATCAACGCAATGCTGAGCAGGATGAAGCCCGACGAACGACCCACAAAGCCGGTCTCAGACAACGAGAAAAGGACCGAGAGCGAAATCATCATCGCTGGGAACATGCCCGTAATCGTCGGGTCGCGGCGGATGTTTCGGGCTGCCCAAAACAACCCACGAACATAGAGGGCAGCCAGGATGGCGGCGGCTAGCGGACCGGCGAAGAGCCACGCATCAACAAAGGCATTGTGGGCGTGAGGAGTGTCGAAGTTTGGGAGCCGCAGCTGAACTGGAAAGTCGGTGTTTCCATTACCCCAGAACGCAGCCCATCCATACCCGAGCCAGGGTCGCTCGGGGATTCCATATGCGAAGCTGGCCTGCCAGAGGGGAAGACGGCCCGTGAACGTGGCATCCCTGCCAACGAGGGCTGTAAGACCGCTGAGGTTGATTGCCGCTGCTGCGAGGACCAGGCCAAAGACAGTCCCGAGAGCCACCGTGGTAGCTCCATACAGGTGCTTTCGGCCGCGAAAGCCCAGGAAGACCACCAACAGCGAAATGCTCGCAAACAGCGCGCCGAGCCCGGTTGCTGACTGCGTTCCAATAACTTGCACGGTGGCGAGCAAGATAAAGGTCGGCCAGACGAAGAAGCTCCGACGAAGCCTTGCCGCCATGATGAAGATAACGACGCTAATGACCGTGATCCGGGCCAGGTTGTTGCGTGAACGGAATACGCCCGACCAGGCACCATCAATACCGGTTCGGTCGCTCTGAAGGCCACTCGAAGGAAAAGCGAAGACCATCATGAAGTTGATGATCACACCGATCGCAAGAGCGATAGCGACCATGTAGATAATCTCTTCAAGTGAGAAGCGCATGATCAGGTAGACCGACACGGTCAGCGTGATCGCGATTGTAAAGGTCGTTGTGAACGTGCCGAACGGGTCGGTCGACCACAGGCTGGACAACATTGCGAATCCGATCAACCCAGGTAATAGCGGTTCTCTCGACAGTGCGTGCAGCGCCACGTGCCAGTTACCCATCATGCCCAAGATGGCAATGCCGAAGAACGCGAGGAAGGTCAGCTGAACGAGAGCGCCACCGGTCGTTACAGCGTCAGCGCCAACGAGAAACCACTCGGTCGGAAGCGAGAATGAAAAGACGATGACCATGAGCACGACCAAAGCACGTTCGATCCAGCCGGGCCGTTTGAGATATGCCGACTGCTGGGCGGTCTGAGCAGCCTGAACCGTCATGCGCTTGCGCGAGCCGCCGAAACCCGTTCGTAGGCGTAGCGATCTTTGCGGAGCCGGAGGCCACTGTCTTGGTTGTCCCTGTTCAGGACTGCGCCGAGCACGGTGCCACCGGAACGCTCGATCTCGGAACGAACTCGGAGGAGGTCGTCGGTGCCGGTTTGGCTTGCATCGACCACGATGATCGTTCCATCGACGTGAGGCGAGATTGCTGCCGCGTCCGCCGTGCGCAGAATCGGGGGAGCGTCGATAAGTACGAAGTCGAACTGGCTCGACAGTTCCTTAAACAGCGATGGCAGGCGGCCGCTCGCCAAAAGGTCGACCGGGCTTTCTGGTAGCGGGCCACTCGGGATCAGCACGAGCCCGGAAATATTTGGAACCGCAACCATGATGTCGGAGGTGCTCGAGTCTTCGAGCCATGTCGACAGGCCATTGCCGGTCGCCACGCCGAGCAGTTTCTCTACAGTCGGTCGGCGCATGTCAGCGTTGACCAGACAAACCGATGATCCGCCCTGGGCGAGAGCCACAGCGGTGTTGGTGGTCATGGTCGACTTGCCTTCGCCTGGCACGGCGCTGGTGATGAGGAAGGTTCGGGCTTCTCGACTGCTGCTCAAGAACTGGAGAGAGGAGCGCAGGCGCCGGAACGATTCTCGTGCCTGCTGGATCTTGTGCGATCGACTGCTGCCGGTCATAACAACGCCGGCTTTCGACAGGAAGTTGCGGAAGCCAAACGGTGGGACCGAGCCGAGCACGGTGGAACCGAGTGCGAGTTCGACGTCGCTGGACTCACGTGCTGTGCGGTCGAGACGCTGCATGACAAAGGCGAGGGCGACGCCAAGCCCAAGGCCGAGGATCAAGCCCGCTGCGCGAAGCAGGTTATTGCTCAACCCAATCGGGGTGTTGGGCACGGTAGCGAATTGAGAAACTTCGCCCGTAGCGGTGCGGGCACTCACCAAGAGCCGTTCGTCGGCGAGGTCGGTGGTGAAGTTGCGGAGCTGGGTGTTCAGACTGCCGATTTCAAGGCGTGCGCTCGAAATTTGATCCGTCAGAGCGGTTATGTCTTGCGCGAGAGCGATGGCCTGTGTGCGTTCTCGGTTGATGTCGGCGATCTGGGATTCGAGTTCAGCGATTTGATCTTCGGTCGCCGCAATGTTGTTGGTTAGTTGATCGATCGTCGATTGGTCTTGTTCGTCGGCTTGACGCTGTCGATCTTCGACGTATGCGACGGCGATAGCGTTCACGATTTCTGCTGCTTCGACAGCATCCTGGGAAACGTATGCGAGTTCGAGGGTGTCGCTATCGTCAACGAAGGTCACTTCGAGGTTCTCGAGCAGAGCCCGTGGTGAAATGGTCAACCCAAGTTCTTCAGCAGCCTGGGTCGCGATGGCGTTCGATGCAACGACGTTTAGCTCGCGGCTGAGGACCGGACGAACGTCCTGGCCGTTCACCGAGCCGATCGGCGTCGGGTTTACGAGAACGCGAGCCTCGCCTTGAAACTGATCGGTTCTGCTCAATGTGAACAGGGTGAGCAGCGCTAATCCCAAGAGGGCGCAGAGCAGCACCAACACGCTGCGCCGCCTGACGGCGGAAATGTAGTCTTCAAGCCCGGGTGTGTCCTTGGCCTTCAGTTCCGATTGGTAAATCATCGAAGTGGAGTTCCTTGTGGGGAGTGTGTGCCTATGGCAGTTGACATGGCCCGATATCGGCTAGTAGAGGTGAATGATCGGTGTAGAGAACGTCGAGCGCCTGGGGTGTTTCGGAGACGCAAAGCTCGGGCGAAATCAGCACGTGATCAATACGAAGCAGTAAGAGAATGTGTAGCAATGAGCGTCCCCGCGTTGGCGTCGCCCACCTAGATTGTCGCATCGCGTCGTCAAAAGTGCCAGTTAGTAGTTCATATGACTCGCCTCGATCCACGATATTGAGGTCTCCAGCGATCACGACCGGCAAGTCTTCTTGCTCGGCTGCGTCATGAATTGCTTGGACCAAACGTCGCTGTTCGCCTACCCCAACCTCGTACGGTCCGCTGCCGGTACCGATCTTGGGGATATGAAGTGCGTACAGGATGAAATCGCCGGTATCGGCGCTGACTCGCACCCGAAATCCGGGCAATCCGCCGTCGACGATGCCAATGAGTGGGTCTTCCATCCGCTCGATCTCGAAGTTGGAGTACACGCCGATGCTCGGCTGATCGAACTCTCGAAAGCCGAGAGGGCCGACTTCTGTGGGATCCTCCAGGCCAATGTCGCTGAGGGCAGGGTTTGGATCTGATCCAATAACGTCGGAGATGCCAAAGCCGTATCGTTCCCGAAGTTCGCTGTCGTGGGAGTCTGAGATTTCGCTGGCTACGAAGAGATCTATGCCCTCGGTTTCGACAAGCCAACCAATGTCGTTATACGAGAACCACTCGCGGGCCACGTTGACAGACGCAAGCCGGGCGGTCTCAGCTGGTTCGGCCAATTCGAGCGGGCGGCCCGGAAGAAAGAGGGCGACGCCAAAGAACGCTGCCAGGGACACCACCCACAGGATCGAGCGCAACGATCGTCTGATGAGCAGGATGCTGAGGGCGACGAGCATCACGACCAATGCAATCAATGGCATGCCTACAGCGACTACTTCGAAGCTCGAATGGAGTGGCCGAATGAGGAACCATGCCCATGGCAAAAGCAACACGAGCCATCGGAGTTGCCCCTGAGAGCGATCGCGTTCCATCATCGCAAAGGTACGCCATGTTTGGTGAATTGTCCTAAAAATTCACCCAGAGTGAGCCATTGGTCACATCGTGGCGAGCGCGCTGTTGTTCGCCAGACACAGTCAGTTCTGGTACTTCGATTTTTGGGTAATCGCTAGTGTGCTCTGGCCGGATCTATCGCTTGGGGGTCTATGCCATACCGCTTTATTGCACTCGTAACGACGGTGCGTTTGATCACACCGTCGTCGGCGAGTGCCGAAAGTGTCGCAATAACCACGTTTGGCGTGTCGATCTCGAAGAACGATCGCAAGGCCTCGCGAGTGTCGGATCGGCCAAAGCCGTCGGTTCCGAGCGGCACGAAGTTGCCTGGCACCCAACGCGCAATCTGATCTGGAACCGTCTTCATGAAGTCACTTACTGCAATCACCGGTCCGCCAACGCCTGCGAGCTTTGACTCGACGGTTGAGAGTTCGGGCTTGCCCTTCGAACGGGTTCGGTTCGTGCGTTCGACAGCCAGTGCATTCTCACGAAGCTTCTTGTACGACGTTGCCGACCAGAGCGAAGCGCCGACATCGAAGTGCTCGGCGAGTTCGGCCTGGGCTTCACGTGCAGCACCTTGAGCCGAGCCCGAGAACAAGATCGCGGCCTTGTGTGTCTTGTCGGGAGCGTCGTTCCACTGGTAGAGCCCAGAGATGATGTCCTCGTCAGACACATGGTCTGGGCGGGCTGGCATCTCGTAGTTTTCGTTGTAGATGGTGAGGTAATAGAAGACGTCTTCGCCCCCGCCCTCAGATTCTGGACCATACATTCGGCGGAGACCATCTTTGATGAGGACGCCGAGCTCGTATGCATACGCCGGGTCATAGGCCTCACACGCTGGCACGGTCGATGCAAGCAAGAGGCTGTGTCCGTCTTGGTGCTGGAGCCCCTCACCCATCAGGGTTGTGCGGCCTGCGGTCGCTCCCATTAGGAAGCCTCGTGTACGTGAATCAGCAGCTCCCCAGATGAGGTCGCCCACGCGTTGGAAGCCGAACATTGAGTAGAAGGTGTAGAACGGCACCATGGGTACGCCGTAGTTGGCATAGCTGGTGCCCGCAGCGATCCAACTCGACATCGCGCCGGCTTCGGTGATGCCTTCTTCGAGGATCTGGCCGTCGGTGTCTTCGGAATAGGAGAGCAGGAGCTCATGATCGACCGGCTCGTACTTCTGTCCGTGCGGTGCATAGATCTCGAACTCTCGGAACATTGAGTCCATGCCGAACGTGCGTGCTTCGTCGGGGATGATCGGTACAACTCGTTCGCCGAATTGTTCATCGCGCATCATCGAGCGGAGCGTTGCGGTAAAGACCATCGTGGTCGAGACTTCGCGACCCCCAGAGCCCTTGTCCAGGTCATCGAAGATCGATTCGCTTGGCAGCGTAAGGGGACGACGAGTGGTGGTGACGCGCTTTGGAAGAGAACCGCCAAGCTGGCTGCGGCGCTGGAGGAGGTATTGCATCTCTGCTGAATCAGGAGCCGGCTTGAAGTAAGGCGGAACGCCACCTTCGAGGGCTTCTTCTGGGATCTCGTCCTGCAGATGTAGACGCTCGCGCATCTCGAGCATTTGCTCTTTGTTCATCTTCTTGAGCTGGTGAGTACTGTTGCGGGCCTCGAAGCCTTGTCCGAGAGTCCAGCCCTTGATGGTCTTGGCCAAGATAACGGTCGGGCGCTCGGTCTCTTCGACCGCAGCCTTGTAGGCAGCAAAGAGCTTCTGGTAGTCGTGGCCGCCACGAGGCAAGTTCTCAAGCTCAGCGTCACTGAGGTGTTCGACGAGCTTGCGCAATCGAGGGTCTGGGCCAAAGAAGTGCTCGCGAATGTATGCACCGTCCTCGACCGCGTACCGCTGGTATTCGCCGTCGACGACGTTGTTCATCTTGTTGAGCAGGACTCCGTCGACGTCTCGTGCAAGAAGGTCGTCCCACTTGCCTCCCCAGACGACCTTGATGACATTCCATCCTGCGCCTCGGAAGTTGCCCTCGAGTTCTTGGATGATCTTGTCGTTGCCGCGAACAGGGCCGTCGAGGCGCTGGAGGTTGCAGTTGATGACCCAATTCAGGTTTCCGAGTCCGGCTCGGCCAGCGAGCGAGATGGCGCCGAGTGTCTCGGGCTCGTCGGTTTCGCCGTCGCCCAGGAATGCCCAGACTTGGCCTTGGGATGCGTCGTCGATGTGGCGTTGAGTGATGTAGCGCGCAAAACGAGCGTGATAGATCGAGTTGATTGGACCGAGGCCCATCGACACGGTGGGGAACTCCCAGAACTCTGGCATGAGGCGGGGGTGGGGATACGAGGAGAGTCCGTTGCCACCGATTTCCATTCGGAAGTTGTCGAGCACGGTTTCGTCGAAGCGGCCCTCGAGGTAGGCGCGTGCGTAGATACCCGGAGCAGCGTGGCCTTGCATGTAGATGTGGTCTCCGGGGAGACCGTCGTCCTTGCCCCGCCAGAAGTGGTTAAAGCCAACGTCGTAAAGCGACGCTGAAGAAGCGAACGAGCTGAGATGGCCGCCGATGCCATCGGCGTTCTTGTTTGCCCGAACGACCATGGCTGCTGCATTCCAACGGATGAACGCTCGAATGCGGCGCTCGATGTGTTCGTCACCGGGGAAGAACGGTTGGTCCTCCGGTGGGATGGTGTTGACGTAGGGGGTCCACACCGACGGTGGCGTTCCGATTTGGGTCTCTTGTGATCGTGCCAACAACTTCGACATGATGAAACGGGCCCGCTGTTTTCCTGACGTCGCAGCTACTGCATCAAGAGATTCGAGCCACTCTTGAGTTTCTTGTGGGTCGATGTCGGGGAGCTGCTGAGAGAAGTTGTCGGCCATATCTGTCCAGTCTCTCAAGCAAGTCGGGAAAGCGGTAACTTTTGCCGATGTTTCTCCGGAAAGTAAGGATTGGTTTGTCTTCGGCGACATAAGGTGGCCACCGATGACCTTGTTTGACGCTGATCCGTTCGAATTCGAAGAGCGGCCACCCTTAGATGAGCCACCTGCTGATCACGCCAACGCACCTCGGTCGAGCGCTTCGCGCCCCTCCAAGCAGACGAACACCGAGCAAACGGAGACAGAGCAAAAAATCACTGATTCTGCGCGGCGTGTAGAAGTCTTTACCGATGGCGCATGCAAAGGAAACCCTGGCCCAGGTGGGTGGGGTTGGATTACCACCGATGGTATGTGGGCGTCGGGCGCCGAAGATCCCTCGACCAACCAACGGATGGAGGTTCAAGCCGTGCTGCACGCGGTTGAAAACCTTGATGGGCCGATCGAGATCGTGAGCGACAGCACCTACGTGGTGAACTGCTTCAAAGATGGTTGGTGGCGCGGCTGGGAGCGACGCGGTTGGAAGAACAGCCAGAAAAAGCCCGTTGCAAACCAGGATCTATGGAAGCCGCTGGTGCGATTGGTCAAGTCGAAAGACGTGACCTTCCGTTGGGTGAAGGGCCACGCCGGAAACGTCTGGAACGACAAGGCAGACGAGCTAGCCGTCGCCGCTGCCGAAGGTAACGGAAGTGACGGAGAGATCCGAGAGAGTTAGGCCTCTACGGTAACGACCCCGTAGAAGGCAACTCGATTGGCAACGTCTTCGGCGCCAGCCTTTGGGTTGGGGTAGTACCAGGCGGCGTTCTCGGCGACCTGGCCATCGACCTCGAGGTTGTAGTACGAAGCTTCGCCCTTCCACGGGCAGTGTGTGCTGAGGTCGGTATCTGAAATGACGCTCTTATCGAGCGAGTCGAGAGGGAAGTAGTGGTTGCCCTCGACGAAGGTGGTGTCGTCACTTTGAGCAATGACCTTGCCGTTGAACGTTGCTGTCGCCATGTGTGTCTCCAATGGTTTTGGGAAGGAGTGCGCTGACTAGCGCACGTTCGAAACCCAACGGACCACGGCGCAATTCCGCCCGTCTTTTTTCGTGGCGGAACCGACTTTGAGCGAGACCTAGCTGACCTGTTCGGCCACTTCTGCCAGACGTTCGAGTGTTCGCTCGATGTTTGCCAGATTCACCTTTGGATAACCAGCCATTTCGATTGCCTTGGGTGACCGGGCGGTCGACCAGTCGAAGGTTTCGGTCACCAAAGTTGCGTCTTCGACCTCTTCAAGTTCGTAGCGCCAACGGTGTTTACCGAAGTGCTGCCAAGCAATGAGTCGGTTCTCATCGAACTCGACCACGGTGTTGCCAATGCGATACGGAAGCACTTTGAAGGTCATTGCCATGTTGAACTTCGAGCCGAGGCGCAACCGTTCGGGCTTGGTGCCGGCGGGCTTGTTGATCATGTCGGAGCCATCGAATGATGCGTGATGGGCCGGGTCTGCTAGAAGATCGAAGATCACGCTGGCTGGCGCGTTGATGCGGCGCGACGCTGAGGCGCGGCGCGCGACCATATCGATGAGTGAAGTTGTGCTCACAACAACGCTCCGAATGCCTGATCGATCGTCGCGTGTTCGAACTCGAACCCTGACTGTTCCAGTTTCTCGGGCACGAGTCGGGTACTCCAGTACAGCATTGCTTCGGCCGCCTCCTTACCGAGGCGTAGATCGACTGCGAGCCGTGGCGTTGGCATGAACGTGGGACGCCCGAGCGCAGCGCCAAGCGCCTTGGTGAACTCAGCGTTCGTGACCGCGTTTGGCGCAACGATGTTCACCGGTCCGCTGAGATCTCCGTCGATGATGTGGAGAATTGCGCGTACCTGGTCGTCGATCGAAATCCACGACCAGTACTGCGAACCGTCCCCGATCTTGCCGCCGATTCCCATCTTGAAGAATGGAAGCTGTTCTTTTAATGCTCCACCTTCTGCACTAAGCACGAGGCTCGTTCTCATGAAGGCAGTGCGAATCCCTGCGTCGATTGCCGGCTGAGCCGCCGCCTCCCACGCGATGGTCATCTCGGCAAGGAACCCTGTCCCGGCTTCTGCAGTTTCGGGAAGGGGAGTGCTTCCGCGGTCGCCGTAGAAACCCATTGCCGAGCCGCTGACAAAGACCTTCGGCTTGTTGTCCAGTTCAGCGAGCGCAGTAGCCAGGATCGTTGTGCTCTTCACACGACTGTTCGTGAGTTCGTGTTTTTGCGCGGCCGACCACTTGGCAGCGCCAATGCTCTCCCCAGAAAGGTGGACCACCGCGTCGATGCCTTCGAGTTTTTCTGCCTCGATCGTTCCCGCAGGAATGTCCCAGCTGATCTCATCAGCACCTGGCGAACGGCGAACCACCCGAACCGCGGTGTCGCCTCTACTTTCGATTGCTTTGACGAGAGCGGTTCCGATAAGGCCGGTGGATCCTGTTACTGCGATCTTCATAGCCGCACATTACGTCCCCGAGCGGGGTCGTGTCGGACTCTCCGGAGAGGCTGGATCAAGTCAGGGCGATACGCCCTCCGCATGAGCTGTTCAGCTCAGAGCTTGTCTGATCCCCAGACGGCATCTCTGCAATCGAGTACGTAAGGAGCGTGTTCGGCAATGAGGTCTATGTCGACGTCGTCGTGGTCAACGAGTACTACCACGGCCTCAGCTTCTTCGATCGCTTCCTTCGTCAGGTCGATGTCGACCGTACCCTTCGGAAGTGATTGTGGGTTGACGTGAGAGTCGACGACGCTCACGTTTGCCCCCAACCGCACGAGGCGGTCAGCCACGTCCATCGCCGGAGACTCCCGTGCATCGCTCGTGTTTGGCTTGTAGGCCATTCCAACAAGGAGCACGTTTGCGCCTTTGAGATCAGTGCGGCCATCCAATCCGGCTGTGAGACGACGAATCACGTAGTCGGGCATGTGCTGGTTGATGTCGTTTGCCAGCTCGACGAAGCGAAAGGTCTTGCCAAGCCGATCCTCGACGGCCCAGGAGAGGTATGACGGATCAACTGGAAGGCAGTGACCGCCGACTCCGGGCCCCGGCGTGAACTTCATAAAACCAAAAGGCTTGGTGGCCGCAGCGTCAACCACTTCCCAGATGTCGACGTCGAGGTCGTGGGCAAACATCGCGAGCTCGTTGATCAGAGCGATGTTGACGTGGCGAAAGGTGTTCTCGAGGAGTTTGGTCATCTCCGCATCACGTGTGCTTGGGACGGCGATGGTCTTGTCGACACAGCGGTCATAGAAACTCTGAATCGCACCCAGAGATCGGGGCCCGATACCGGAGACCACCTTTGGCGTGTTGACCAAGTTCCAAACCGGGTTCCCCGGATCGATGCGTTCGGGAGAGTATCCAAGGAAATAGTCGCGCTCGGCAACGAGGCCGGTGGCGGTGGTGATCCGAGGTCCGACCAGCTCGTCTGTAGTGCCGGGGTATGTGGTCGACTCCAGAACGACCGTGGCACCAGGACGGAGGTGCGTGCACAACATGTCGACGGCCTCTTCGATGAACGTTAGGTGTGGGCGGCCATCTACGAGCGGAGTCGGCACCGAGATGACAGCGACATCGAAGTCCGCCAAGTCATCGCAGTTCGCTGTAGGAAGGAAGCTCCCGGTAGCCAACGCACGCTCGACCTCTGCGTCAGTAATATCCTCGACGTGCGATCGGCCGCTGCTAAGGCCCTCGATCTTGGCTCGGTCAACGTCGAAACCAACGACGTTGAAACCCACCTCTACCGCCCTCATCGCCACCGGTAGTCCCACGTAACCTTGACCCATCACGACGACGGTCTGTTCAGCCTGCTCACCCATGGTGATCTATCGGCTATCTCCGGAAGTAACTGAGCCGAATGGACTAGTTGAGTCTCTCGAAGGCTCGTTGGCGCCTGCTCCACGATGTGGCAGCAATGCCAGCCGCGAGCAAGCCTGCGCCGAGAGAAACAAATCGGCTGGCCTCACGGCCGGTGAACGGAAGGAAGGTGCCGGTGTTGCCGGGAACGAAGGTCAGGCCGCTGCCGGAGCCGTCAGGCACAGGCACGACCGTGATCGAACAATCGGTATCTATACGAACGGTCACAGATAAGTCGAGGGCGCCGCAGCGGCTACTTACCTCATAGACCCCAGACGCGAGATCGCGGGGAAACTGCACTCCTGGAAACGTGAATGAGCCGTTGAGCAGGCTGTTGGTGTCGATGACCGATGTCGTGACGCCGACAATACGACCTGGGACAGTCTGGTTGGCTACAGGGTCGCTCGTTGTTGGTTGCGTATCAGGGAAGTACAGGACAACTTCTGAACCGCCCGGGCAACCCAAACCGGAGAAGTCAGCTTGTTTTGGGGCGTCGGAGGATATGGACACGAAAAGACCGGTTACCCCGCCGTACTGGGCTGCCACGGGAGCCGCCGACGAGAGGATCAGCGCGAGCGCGATGATGAGG
>CAZHUR010000022.1:0-14412 GCA_964535395.1 uncultured Acidimicrobiales bacterium | reverse complement strand
GATCAGTTCCCTGGCTACGCCATAGCAAAGTCGGGGGTGGAAGGCATCACCCGCACGATGGCCCGCACCTTTGGCCCGTACGGCGTTCGAATGAACACCGTGCTCCCCGGATGGGTCGTGACCGAACGCCAGCTTGAAAAGTGGTGGGACGAAGAAGGTGAAGCCGGCACCATGAACGATCAGGCGATTAAGCGCCGCATCTATCCGCGCGAGTTCGTACAGATGGTGCTGTTCCTGTCAGCCGACGACGGCGCAGCCTGCACCGCCCAAGAGTTCCTAGTAGACGGCGGCCGCCGCTAGCCATCTCTCCAAAATTCCTGCATCCACCCACACTGGCTGTAGTGGATGCAGGAATTTTGGAGAGTTAGGACGGTTGCTTCTTCGCTGTGAGGAAGATGGGGATCTTGCGATGGGGCGCCTTTTCTTGGTACTCGGCGTACGGGCTGTAGATCGCTACTGCGCGGTCCCACCAGGTCTTGTACTCATCCCCGTCGATTTGGCGAACCGTGGTCTCGAAAGGCTCAGGGCCATCCTGCATCATGATCGTCGGGTTAGCCCCGAGGTTGTAGAACCAGGATGGGTGCTTTGGGTCTCCGCCCTTTGAGGCAACGAGCGCGTATTCGCCCTCGTGTTCGACCCGCATCAGCGGCACCTTACGAACCTTGCCAGACTTCGCGCCGATCGTGGTGAACACGATGATCGGGATGCCGGTGTCGGTCAGCGTGTTCGCTCGCTCACCGCCCGATGCCTCATACTCGGCGACCTGATCGGCAACCCATTGCCACGTGCTTGGTTCGTACTCTGCGTCAAAGCCCATCCGGCGAGCTTAGGTCCATTCGTCAGGAAGCTTTGACCAATCCTGTGGTTCGCTGAAGTCAACCGGTGGAGCAGCATCTGGGTTCGCATAGCCCTGAGCGTCGAAGCGGGTGTCGTAGTCCAACATCGAATCGTTCGGTGCGCCGAGGGACTGCGCGCCGACGTGGGGAGGGATACCCGCAACCGAGCGGCGACGCACTGCCCGGCCGTCGCCCATGAACGCACCGTTGAGTAGCGACTGCGGGAAACCGCGGACCGGCAACCCGACCGCATAGCGGTAGAGCGCTGTCTGGAAGACGACCGACAGAGCCGACAGCACGACCATCGTGATCACGACGGCGACGATGCCGATAGGCGCTGCGACGGCGAATACGCCCGCCCTGAAAGCTGCAGCCACCGACAGGAGAATGGGGAAGATAATGAGGAGGGCGATAGCGGTGATGCCGATGTGGCCAGTGAGGCCCTCTCCCCATTTTTGTTTGATCAGCTTTGTCGAGCGCCGCAACGCTTCTGAAGGGCCAACTCCTTCAATGACGAGTACGGGTAGCACGAGGAACGAAACAACAGCCCACGCAAAGGCGGCGAGAGAACCGAGCACGCTCGCGAAGATCCCGCCTTGCCTTTGAATGGCGCGGATAACCCCTGAAACGAAAATCGTTACGAGCGACCACATGAAGATCTTGCCAACGTGCTGCCAGGCACCCTTGATCGAGGATCCAACCGTCGGGTTTCCCCCCGACATTCGTTCGTTCGCTCCATGCACCAGCGCGCTGTTGAAAAAGATGGTGATGAAGGTCGAGAGCACCTGGGCGGCCGTGAGAAGGACATAGACGGTCGTCGAGATTGATTCGGTGCCGTCTGCGTTGAGGGTTGGAGGTGCCTCATTGTTCAGTTTCCACGCCGGGTAACCCAACGAGACAAAGACCGTTAACGCAGCTGCGCCGGAGATCACCGGTAGTGCAAGCAGTTCCTTATCTTCTTTCAGAACCGCCCAACTTGCCTTGAGTAGTCCAATGCCTTGGCCAATGCTCCCCATAGATGCGGTATCGACAGGCTACGAGCCGCCCTTAAGCCAGGTAGGTCTTAGGCACTATCGGCCTAGACTGCGTCGCTATGAACCGCACTTTCGTACTCTGCAAGCCTGACGCCGTCGAGCGAGGTCTCGCTGGCCGCATCGTTACCCGTTTCGAGGACAAGGGCCTCAAGATCGTCGCCGCCGAATTGCGCACCGCCGACTCTGACACGCTCGATGCTCACTACGAAGAGCACGTCGAAAAGGGCTTCTACCCAGACCTCAAGGCATTCATGAGCCGCGGCCCGGTTCTGGCAATGGTTCTCGAAGGCCCCGAAGACACCTACGCCATGGTTCGCTCAATGATGGGTGCAACCAACCCTGCAGAGTCTCCCGCTGGCACGATTCGCGGCGACTTCGGCACCGAAATGACCGAGAATCTCGTTCACGGATCTGACTCGAATGACTCCGCTGCGCGCGAAATTTCGATCTGGTTTCCAAACCTGTAGAACGCTCTCTGCGCTTGCATAACCACAATCGTCGGATTTAAATCACAAGAATGTGATTTGAATGTGACAGTCATCTTGCAAGGCCATTACAGACCTATATAGAGTCACCCCTGACGCACGAACCAGACTGGCTGGCACGGGCATTGTGGAGTGAAATGGGCGACGGGGTCTTTCGGTCATATGCAAGTCTCAGCTCGATTTCGGGCCGAGACCTCGCAGTTGACCTCGGTACCGCGAACACACTTATCTACGTACGAGGCGAGGGGATTGTTCTGAACGAACCGTCCGTCGTCGCCGTCAACATCCAAACCGGTGAGCCACTAGCAGTCGGTACCGAAGCCAAACGCATGATTGGGCGTACCCCGTCTCACATCCAAGCCGTTCGCCCGCTCAAGGATGGAGTCATTGCCGACTTTGAGATCTGCGAGAAGATGCTCCGCTACTTCATCGAGCGTGTGCACTCCCGCAAATGGGCCCGGCCACGAATGGTCGTCTGTGTGCCCTCAGGAATCACCGGCGTAGAACAACGCGCAGTCCAAGAAGCCGCCGAATTCGCCGGTGCGCGACGACCGGCATTCATCATCGAAGAGCCAATGGCAGCAGCTATTGGCGCCGGCCTTCCTGTACAAGAACCGACCGGGTCGATGATCGTCGACGTCGGCGGAGGCACGACCGAGGTTGCTGTGATCTCTCTCGGCGGCGTCGTTGCAAGCCAATCGGTTCGCGTCGGAGGCGACGAACTCGACGACGCGATCGTGCAGTTCGTCAAGAAAGAGCACAGCATCGCAGTCGGCTTCCGCACAGCCGAAGAAATCAAAAAGGCGTTGGGCTCTGCCTGGCCACTCGAACAAGAAATGCAGGCCGAAGTTCGCGGCCGAGACCTCGTCACCGGCCTACCCAAGACCATTCAGATCACCAGCATCGAGATGCGTGAAGCGCTGGCCGAGCCAGTGGCTGCAATCTGCGATGCCGTGAAAGTCACGCTCGACCAAACACCTCCAGAGCTCGCGTCCGACATCATGGATCGCGGGATCTGTCTCGCAGGCGGGGGAGCGTTGCTCCACGGTCTCGATGTTCGACTTCGCGATGAGACTGGCATGCCCGTATTCGTTGCTGACCGCCCCCTTGATGCGGTCGCTCTTGGTTCTGGCAAGAGCCTCGAGGAGTTCGAGTCGCTGCGGGGCGTCTTGTTCGGCCCGAGCTCTAGCTGAGCGCAGCTGTGGTTGCGCCTCAACGACCGAGGCGGCGTCGGCTTACGCTCGGACTCATCTTTCTGACGGCGGCAACGCTCATCACACTCGACTTTCAAGGATTTGGTCCACTGGCGACCATCCAGAGCGGTGCTAGAGAAGTCGTTACCCCGCTGCGCAGCGGCGGCGAGCGACTTGTGTCGCCGATCACCAACTTTTGGAACGGAGCGACGGGGTTTGACGAACTGACGGCGGAGAACGAAGAGCTGCGCCGCGAGATTGACGAACTACGCGGCGAGCTCGTCCGGTCAGGAATCGACCGTGACGACTACGAAGCGTTACTCGAAGTCAACGGCCTAGAGGGCCGCGTCGACCTGCCACTTGCCCTCGGCCGCGTGCTCACCGGAGAGGTGGGCAACTTCAGCTCAGGCGTTGTCGAGATCGATCTCGGCTCAAGTGACGGCGTCCGGATCGACATGGCGGTCATCACCCCGGCGGGAGTGGTCGGCCGTGTCGAACAAGTCGATCGAACGTCATCGTCGGTGCGCCTCATCTCGAGCAGCGACTTTGTCATGGGCGTTGAGGTAGCGGGCGAGGTCGGGTTGGCCCGCGGCACTGGTTCGCCGACGACGATCGAGATCCAACAGGGCATCAGTAACCGTGCCCTGATCGAGGAAGGTAACGCGGTCACCACGACGGCCAGCGAACGGACACTGTTCCCACCGAACCTGGTCATCGGCACAGTATTGCGAACGACGCGAAATGAGGACGCCTCCAACCAGAACGTGGTCGTCGAGCTCGCTGCCAACCCGACCGACCTGCGCTTCGTCAGTGTCGTCCTGATCGAACCCGGATTCGACGAGAACGATACTGGCGATCTGGCCGAACCTCTCGACCCCGATGTCTTGGGCGAGACCCTCGTGAGCGAGGACGAGCAATGATGTCGGCTCGGCGCGGCCGGTCGCTCATTCTTCTGTTCCTGCTGCTTGCCTTGCAGGTGTCGTTGTTTGCTCATCTCCGTCCGTTCGGCATCGCTCCAGACCTGCTTCTCACCGCTGCGCTCGTGGGCGGCATCTTCGGTGGTCCTGACTACGGGGCAAGAAATGGATTTGTTGCCGGGCTCGCCCTCGACCTAGTCGTTCCCGGGGCATTTGGTCTGGCCGCCGGGATCTACGGCATCTTCGGCTTTGGGGTCGGCACCGTCGCTCGCGCTCTTGACCCCAGCGACCCTCGAGTGCTGCCCGTTCTCGTCGGTATTTCGGCATTTCTTGCTACCGGAACCTACGGTCTGGCACTTGGAGTTCTCGGCTCGGAGCAGTTCGTTAACGAGGCTCTTCTCAGCACAGCTTTGGGTGTGGCGATCGGGTCGGTCCTGCTCGCAGGCTTTCTGCGCCGAGGCTATGTCTGGGTGTTCGGAACGTCCGGTGTGGCGCGTACCGAAAACGGCCCGGCGGTGGTGAACTAGTGGCGATGCAGCTCACAAGGTCCTCCGGAGACCCAGCACCGTGAGGGATTCGAATCGTCTTCGCCTGCGCGTCCTCGGTGTTGTCGCGTTTTCGCTCTTCGCCGCCCTTTTTGGTCGGCTCTGGTTTCTCCAGGTACTCGAGGCCGAGAACTTTGAGGTCACCGCCCAGGCAAACATCACTCGGTCGATTCGAATCGAGGCACCCCGTGGACAGATCCTCGACCGAAACGGGCGGGTTCTCGTCGAGAATCGACTGTCGACGGTGGTAACCGTCAACCGGGATGAGCACGTCAGAGAACTCGAGGCGCGCGGCCTCGACACCGTTGCCGAACGAGCGGAGTTTCGCGCGGAGATGTTCCGCGACCTCGCCCAGGAACTGTCACAGTCCGGCCAGCTCACCAAGGTCGCTGACCTAGAGGCCGCCTTCGCGAGCTCCTCGTTCACCGACTTCGACGACATCCCGATCGCTCGCGATGTCGACGACGAACTCTTGATCTTCATCGGGGAGCGACCCGAACGCTATCCGGGGATCGCGGTTGAGCAAGACGTCATCCGCAGCTACCCGTTTGGCGAAAGCGCAGCGCATATCTTGGGCTACGTTGGATCGATCACCGGTGAGGAACTCGAGCAGAAGGCAGACCTTTACCTGATCGACGACCCCACCAGCAGCGATCCCGATGACCTGATCGAAGACCCAGACGGAAAGCAATACCGAAGCAACGACGAGATTGGGAAGCAGGGGATCGAAGCATTCTTCGAAGATGACCTCCGAGGGGTTCCGGGCACGCGAGAGTTCACGGTCGACAACGTGGGCAACCTGCTCGAACTGATCGAAACGGTCGACCCGGTCCGCGGGTCCGACGTGCACTTGACGATCGACATCGACCTGCAGCTTCTGCTCGAAGCCGAACTGCGGGCAGCACTCGAGCAGGCGCGTCTTCAACAAGCCGAGCCCGACGCGCCAGATTTCGACGCGCCCGCCGGAGCTGGAGTGATCATCGATCCCCGCGATGGCTCGATCCTGGCGATGGCGTCGTATCCCACATTCGATCCATCCGACTTCGTCAACGGGATCAGTCAGGAGCAGTTCGACGAGTTGAATGATCCAGAGGCCGCTCAGCCCCTGCTCAACCGTGCGATCAGCGAGAACTATCCGGCTGCCTCTACATTCAAACCGTTCACCGCCATCGCAGCCGAAACCCACGATGTGTTTGGATGGGAGTTCGTTGACGACTGGGATGTGCCGACATCGGACCCTGGCTTCTGGGACTTGTTGTCATGCACACAAGACTTCTCGGGCGACGTGGAAGGCGCAATCGCCACGGGTTGTCGCAAGCGCAACGCTCGCGACGCTCAACTTGAGGGAGTCGATCTTCGCCATTCGCTGACCTTCTCGTCGGACACGTACTACTACCGCATTGGCGAGGCGTTCTGGATTGCGCCCGACGACGAGATCGACCCGAACGGCATCCAGAACGTCGCACGTGACTTCGGCTTTGGCACCGAACTCGGTGTCCAGCTCCCTGCCGAACGCTCCGGCCAGCTGCCAGATGCCGAACAGTTCGCTCAACGCAACGCCGACTTCCCCGAAGCCTTCCCGCGCGGTCAGTGGACCGCTGGTGATAACACAAACATCGCAATCGGCCAGGGCGAAATTGCCGTGACCCCGCTTCAACTCGCCAACGCCTATGCCACCCTGGCCAACGGTGGCACGCTCTTCTCGCCGAACGTAGTGTCTTCGGTCGATCCGCCGACCGCCGACGAGGACCGAACCGAGTTCGGGCCGCGAGAACTTCGCCAGGTCGAAATCCCCGACGAGATCGAACAAGAGATCACAGATGGACTGCTCGGGGTCACCCTCCAAGAGGGCACCGAGGCCACGAACCCTGGTGGTACCGCCTTCAATGCCTTCAACACCGGGGGCCTCGACCTCGACCTGCTCAACTGGCCTGTCGCAGGGAAGACCGGAACCGCCGAGGTACTGGGCCGGGCAGACAATTCACTATTCGTCGGGTACGGACCAACGGGCTCACGAACCTTCGGTACCTCGCTCAACGAGCCCGAGTACGTGGTTGCGGTCATCCTCGAAGAAGCGGGCTTCGGTTCACGTAACGCAGCACCGATGGTCGCTCGTATCTTCAGCGCCATTGCGAATGACGATGTTGCTCCGGCCCTCAGTGAAAGCGAGCGGGCACAATGACCGCTCTGACCCAACGAGTCGAAGGATTCAGCGAGCGTAAGCCCGATGGATCGCTCGCGCTACGGCTCGACATCTCGATCATCGTGGTCACGATTGCGATGTTGTTCATCGGCATAGTCACCGTCTTTTCGGCAACCAGGGGAGTGGTCGACCCCGACGTCGATGTAGCCAACACGGCCGTCGTGCTACGCCAAATTTTCTTCGCAGGCGTTGGAGTCGTGCTCGCTGTCGCCGTCGCAGCGATCGATTACCGCAAGACCAAGGGGTTCGTCCCGGTCGTGTACCTCGTTTCGATCCTTCTACTCGTTGGGTTGTTCTTCTTCGGATCGACCTTTAACAACGCGACGTCGTGGTACTCGTTTGGCTTCATCACCGTGCAACCCTCCGAGTTCGTGAAACTCACCCTCATCGTCGCTCTCGCGTCCTGGTTCAGCACCGTCAGTGACCGAGACGGTCTTCCCTTCCTGAACGTGTTGCTGGGGCTCGCCATGGCCGGAGTCTTGGCCGTGCTCGTGCTGCTGCAGCCAGACTTCGGGACGGTGATGGTTTATGCCGCCATAGTTGCGGGCATCGTCGTAGTTGCGGGCATAGCGATCCGTCACGTCATCGCCGTGCTGAGCATGGTCGGCTTTGCGATCTGGTTGATGCTGCAGCGCGGCTTTGTCGAGGGCTACCAGATCGAGCGTTTCACCGCTTTCGTCGACCCTCAGAACGCCGATCGCTTCAACGTCGACCAAAGTGAGATCGCCATTGGTAATGGCGGCCTCACCGGTCAAGGCCTGTTCCAAGGGTCCCAAAACCTCAGCTCGTTGGTGCCGGAGAAGGAAACAGACTTTATCTTTAGCGTGCTTGGGGAAGAGTTTGGTTTTGTTGGCGCGGCGACACTGCTCGGGCTCTATGCGTTTCTTCTCCTTCGGATCTGGCGCGTTGCTCACCTCGCAGAAGACGAGTACGGCCGTCTCATTTGCGTTGGGGTCTTCTCGATGTTTCTTTTCCAGGGATTCCAGAGCATTGGCATGAACATGGGGATGATGCCGGTGACCGGCATCCCGCTGCCGCTCATCTCGGCAGGTGGATCGTCGCTGATGGCGAGCCTGATGGCACTCGGTCTTGTGGAAAACGTGCACGCCCACCGCTTGCGGTAGGTCCACCCCAAGCACAACTTTGCAGCATCTGCCTAGACCTGACTACCAGGCGGTAGGGTTAACCGCAGCGGCCCTGTCATTTCAGTGGGCCAGACTCGCAGAGCGGCGCTTCGCCTCTGGTGCGAATCGAATAGGTGAAGATGACCCTCGATCAAGCCACAAATAGGCCAACGCACGACGAGCTATGTCGCGCTGGCGTTCCGACACAGGAACATTCGAGGGCAAAGATTTCGCACGCCCGTCCACGGCCTTCGCTGAAGTTGGCCCCTGGCGTGCAGCGCATCCACTACGGGTGCGCCGTAAGAAGGGAAATACATGTCCGACGATCAAGCGGGGCCAGACCGCCAGGGAGGCGGCACCGCCGCACCTGGTAGCTCACGCTCCCAACAAACCAGCACCGATTCTGGTGCTCAGAGCAACAATTCAGAGACCAAGAAACCCCAAATCGGGGACTCTCGTCCTGCGCCCGCAAATTCTGGTGCCAGGTCTTCTGGCAACGGGCAGAATTCAGCAGACGCCAACGGTTCAAATCGCTCCGGCGGGGGACGCCGACGCTCTCGCGGCGGCCGAGGCCGTAACAAGCAAGGCGGGGGCCAGAACCAGAACAACCAGAACAACCAACAACAGAACAACGGTGGCCAGGGTGGCCAGGGCGGCGGCGAACAGAAGCGTCGACGACGTCGTGGGGGTCGAGGTCGCGGCGGTGGAGGCAACAACGAGAACCAGCCAATCACCGCGCTGACCGGCGATGCGGTCGAACTAGACGAGGAAACCCTTGCCCTCCGCAAGGGCCGCGAGCGCAACGGCCGACCAGCAGGTCGCTATCTGATGTGTGTCGCGGTTCGTGAAGAAGCAACCCAAATTGCTGTGATGGAGGGCCGAACCCTCATTGAGCACTACGTCTCTCGCCCGGCCGATGACGTGGCTCAGATTCACGGAAACATCTACAAGGGTCGTGTCCAGAACGTACTTCCGGGCATGGAAGCTGCCTTCGTCGACATCACGACACCAAAGAATGCAGTGCTATACCGCAGCGACGTCGTTGCCAAGGGCTCAGAGAATCGCGGCACCAAGATCGAACAGCTCATCCGTAACAAAGAGGACATTCTGTGTCAGGTTACGAAGAACCCAATCGCCCACAAGGGCGCACGTCTTACCCAGGAAGTGTCTCTTCCGGGCCGCTTTGTTGTCCTTGTTCCAAACAGCGACACCTACGGCATCTCAAAGCGTCTTCCCGAGCGTGAACGTAAGCGTCTCCGTAAGATCCTTGACCGGGTCAAGCCAAAGGGCGCTGGCATCATCGTCCGAACCGCCGCCGAGAACGTGACCGAGGACGAGATCGTCAACGACGTGAAACGCCTCGCCGATCAGTGGCAAGCAATCGAGACGCTCGCAAACTCGAGCAAGGGACCAACGCTTCTCTACCGCGAGCCAGAGATGGCTGTCCGCGTGATTCGTGAAGAGTTCAACAAGGAGTATCGCGGCATCATCATCGATGACCGTGCGCTCTACGAAGACGTCAAAGGCTACGTCGAGTCAATCACCCCAGCCCTCGCCGATCGTGTGCAGTACTACGACCGCGAAGCTGAGCAACTCTCGCTGTTCGAACGCCATCACGTTGCCGAACAACTCCGCAAGGCCGTCGACACCAAGGTGTGGTTGCCATCGGGAGGTTCGCTCATCATCGAAGGAACCGAAGCCCTCACCGTTATCGACGTCAACACCGGAAAGAACGTCGGAAAGTCGAGCCTCGAAGAAACGGTGTACCGCAACAACCTCGAAGCAGCACGCGAAGTCGCTCGCCAGTTGAGGCTGAGAGATGTTGGCGGCATCATCGTCATCGACTTTGTCGATATGGAGATCAAGAAGAACCGCGAGGAAGTCGTTCGCGTCTTCCGTGAAGCCCTTGCCCAGGACAAGACTCGAACGCAAGTGTTCGAGATCTCCGAGCTTGGTCTCGTCGAAATGACGCGCAAGCGCATTGGCGAAGGTCTCGTCGAGTCGCTCTCAAAGACCTGTGAAACCTGCGAGGGTCCCGGACACCTGCTCGACGAATCACTTTTCGATATCTAGTAACGGGAGCACCCCATGTCGCAGGACGAGGTTTCAGCTGAGGCCAGCGATTGGGTTTTGAAGAACTGGAGCCCAGACCTGACGGTGGGCGAGTGGTGGGTGCGCCTGGCCGATGCCGGCTACAGCCACCCCACGCTTTCCGAAGCTGCCGGTGGCCGCGGCTACACTCGCTCTCAGAACCGCTCGCTGCGCCAAGTACTGGCCGACGCTGGGACGCTGGGACCGCCGACCGGACTCGGCATGATGCTCGCCGCGCCGACGATCGCCGCACACGGAAACGCCGAGCAGATCGCACGGGTGGTGCGCCCGATCATCGACGGTACCGATGCCTGGTGTCAGCTCTTCTCCGAGCCCAATGCGGGCAGCGACCTGGCCAGTCTCCAAACCTCTGCGATTCGAGACGGCGACGAATACGTCGTGAACGGGCAGAAGGTATGGACCTCGGGCGGCAAGATCGCGAACAAGGGGATGCTGATCGCCCGAACCGATACGGCCCTGCCCAAGCATCGTGGGATTGCATGGTTCGTGTTCGATATGGACCAGCCCGGGGTCGATGTGCGTCCGCTCACCGAAATGACCGGTCGTGCGATCTTCAACGAAGTGTTCATCGATGATGCTCGAGTCGGCGCCGATGACCTCATCGGTGGCGATGGCGAGGGATGGCGGATCGCGAACGCCACGCTGATGTTCGAACGCATGAGCCTCGGCGCAAATCCGATCCCATTGCCGGGTTGTTCTCCTGGCCCGATTGCGAACAACCTCGAGAAGCGAGCCGGGGACATGACCTCCCGAGCCCGGAGCGGTGAGGACGGGATTCCTCAACCGAACCTTGCCTACTGGAATCGCTTGGTCGAGCATGCTCGAACCAACGGATTGCTCGACGACGCTCGAGTACGCGACCAATTTGTTCGTTTCTACGAACTCATCGAAATTACTCGTCTCACAGCGAGTCGGAGCCGGAACAAAGATGCGAGTCCGGTGGCACCCAACATCGGCAAGCTGATGATGAGCGAGCTGTTCCGTGCCGGCCGAGAGCTCGGGGTCACGGTCTTTGGTCTGGACGCAACGCTCGATGACGACTCAGGTCTGGTCTCGGCCGTTCAGGAAATGGTGATGTTCTCGCCAGGTCCTGCCATCTACGGAGGCACCGACCAGATCCAGCGCAACCTCATCGGCGAACGCGGCCTTGGTCTGCCGCGAGAACCCGGATTCGATAAGGACACCCCCTTCAACGAGCTGCCGAAGAACTAGCCCGCGCCAACCGCTCGCTATCGACGTCTTTCTTCGGGAATGGAACCGCAGGTGCCGGCGGTGACGTTTGTTCTCCGTACACCCAAAATACGGAGACCGAAATATGAAACACTTGCGCAACAAGCGGCGGAAAACGCGGACGTTCAGTCCGCTTGCAGTCCTAATGCTGATCTCGATAGTTGGTGGCGTGCTCTTCGCTGCACCCGCACAAGCACAGACGCCAATCTGCGCCTCCGCGGCGTCGGACTCCGATGGCGATGGTTGGGGTTGGGAGAACGAGCAGTCGTGCATCGTCGCTGAGGAGGCACCGCAACCGACCGAGTCGCAGCCATCGCAACCGACGGCGCTGGATACACCGACCCGAGCCGTATGTAACAACACCTTCGATCCAGATGGTGATGGCTGGGGCTTTGAGAACAACCAGTCCTGCGCTCATCGGCCAGAGGCTCCAACCGGCTTGAACATTTTCTCAGAACGATTCGCTCCGTTGTTGCTGTCATGGAACGAGGTCCCCGGAGCAGCGGGTTATGTGGTTTTCCGGAACGGCGAGGCAATCCTCGAAACCACTGAGTTGTCGATCTTCGTACCTGGGCAAGATACCTACTTCGTCAAAGCCTTCAGGCAAGGCAAGGTCGCGTTCTCGCATGCTTCGCGACCTGTGCAATTCAACGGCGAACGCGGCTTTACCACTTCAGAGAATGACGAGTTGGCCGAGCCAGGGTGTCGAACCGGTAGATCCGGTGAGAACCTCCGGCCGACGGCCGCACTGACACGCGGGGAAGACTTCACTTCATCGGGCGGCATTGACTACGCCGTGTTGGAGTTTGATGAGATTGTTCTCGACTGCGACGCAGCCCAGCACGAGCTGATCATCGAAGACGAGAATACGGGTGCTCGAAGAAGGTCCATCCTCTCGAACGACCAGGCCACGTTGACAACCTCTGTTCGGCGCGTTCCGGGCACGACCAGAATCACCCTGACCTCGATCTTCCATGACGGAGAGGAAGTTCGGGGCACTGGCTGGAGTTTCCTACTGTTCGAGGACGACAGCAACGTCACGGTCATATTCAACCGATAACGATGATCGCGTGAGCTAAACCTCGCCGCGGGTGCTGAGCCTCAGCACAGCATCCGCGGCCGTTTGTCATTGGTGTAGCCGCACCTAGACGATTCGGGCGGCGCCCTCATCGTCGATCGAGACTCGCCATCCCACGGCGTCGGTGTCGAGCAGGCGAGAAACGTCAGCAGGGTCATCGTCGATCACCCAATGCCGTGAACCGAAGCCGTCGAGGATCGACAAGATGGCGTGCACCGGCTGATCGTTGCGGTCGAAGGTGACGGTGTAGGCCTCGATCGTGCCTTCGCTTGGAATCTCCTCGGTTGGTGGGCGCTCGGGGTGGGCATCGACGTCAGCTTGGGGACGTTCGTACGCGAAGTCGTTGGCCGGTGGCGAGCCGGACGCAATCACGAACGACTCCTTGGAGAAGTAGCCGCCGTTGCCGTGCATTAGGGCGAATTCATCGGTGCCGGCGAGCAGCTCGAAGGCGTGCGCCGCTGCCTGGAGGCAATAGGTGTTGAACGGTCCTCCAGCGAACGTCATGCCTCCGGTGATCGTGAACGGTCGGTCCGGCGAAACACCGAGTTCGCGCCGAACCACTTGCACCGCGACCGGGAAGCAGGAGTAAAGATCGAGGTGGTCGATTTCGTCGATGGTTAGACCAGCGAGTTCGAGTGCTCGCTGTCCAGCGATACGCGCTGCATTCGAACGGGCGAGGTCGAGACGCGACCGAATGCGCAGAACGTCTGACGCCCCCGTTCCGGCGAGCAAGTAGACCATTGCCTCATCATCGATGCCAGCTGCTTGAGCCGTTTCGTAGCTGCACAGCACGAGCGCGCTGGCTTGGTCGACGTCGACATTGCTCGTGAGCAGCTTGGTATATGGCGCTGCGATGCGTCGATTGGTCGGGCCGTTCGTCGCGATGTTGTGCGCGTCGATGGATTCGCCGATTCGGGCATGAGGGTTCGTGGCAGCGACCGCACTCGCCTCAGCCCACAACGCCGAGATCCGGTCCAGGTGGGAGTCGATGGCCTCACCGCGCTGGTGACGAAGCGCGGACTCGGCCATGGCGTAGAAGTGGACCGGCATGTTGACCCCGGCCGCGTCGTCTGCAGCGTCGGTAAGGGGCGTGTCAGCTCCTACGACGCGATCTGGTGCTGCGTCTGCGGCCTCATCGAGATAAGCGGTCTTGCGGCCAGCGGCGTGATCTTTGCGACGTGTACGCATAGTTTCTGCGCCGCAGACGAGCGCCGCGCCGATCTCGCCGCCAGCGATGCGGGCGGCCGTGTCGTTGAGCAGGTCGTACGGGGCGTTGCCGCCGACTGGCGTGTAGGTGGTGGTCGCGTTTCTCAGCCCGAGTTGGGTGGCGATGAGGCTTCCCGGATCGTTGTACGGGTTGATGCCTTTGACCACCGCGACTTCGGTGATCGCACTGCGAATCGCAGGGATCTCGGCTAACGCCGCCTGTGCGGCCTCGACCATCATCGCGATCGGTTCGGCGTCGGCGTTGTGGTTGGCGAGTTCTGAGGCCCCGACTAGGACCGGGTGAAGTGGTGAGGTCACGAACGGTTAGCTCAGCGCTTCGATCACGTCTGCGGGGGCTTGCACCAACTCGATCAGCACGCCCTCACCGCACAGCGAGAACTCCTCGTTCCCCTTTGGGTGGATGAAGCACACGTCGTGGCCAGCTGCAC
>CAZHUR010000021.1:0-14698 GCA_964535395.1 uncultured Acidimicrobiales bacterium | reverse complement strand
GAGGCCGAGTACTTCGGCGGGCACATACCCGGCTCGCACTTTGCCCATTGGAAGACGTTGTGCTGGCACGAAACCGATCGCCAGTTTCCAGATCCAGACGAAATGGCTCGGCGTCTTGGCGCCTTTGGCGTAGACGACGACTCGACGATCGTGTTGGTGGGCGATCCCATCCAGTACGCCACCTACGCCTATTGGGTTCTGGCTATGACGGGCATTTCCGAGAACGCCGTCATTCTCGATGGAGGGCGAGCAACATGGTTGGCCGAAAACCGTCCGATCACCACTGAGATTTCCGAGCCAACGCCCGTAGCACTGCAACGCACGCCTACACCGGTCGACTGTCGGCTGGGGCGCGAGCAGGTGAGGGCCGGGCTCGGCGACCCGCACCGGCTCATCCTCGATGTGCGTTCGCCCGAAGAGTTCAGTGGTGAGCGCGTGTCGCCCCCACATATGGACGTCGACCACGGCGCCCAGCGAACGGGTCGAATCCCAGGCGCCGAGCACCTGTACTACATGGAACTGTTAGCCGACGACGGCACGTTCAAGCCGGTCGAAGACTTGGCGGCACTGTTCGGTGACGCCGGCGCCGAGACCGACCGCGACGTTGTCACCTACTGCAGGCTCAGTCATCGAGCGACCCTGGGCTGGTTCGTCATGACCGAACTCCTCGGCTATACGAATGCCCGCGTGTACGACGGCAGCTGGACCGAGTGGGGCAGCATCGTCGGGTTCCCGATCGAACGCTGAGCTTGGGGAGATGTGCGGAGACGTAAATGCCGATAGATGAAAGTTGTTGGACCATTGATCCCCAAACGGGGTTCATTCTGCAACCAGATCCAATCGCCGACCTTCGAACGGTAGAGACAGGGCTCTCGGCCGAGGTGGTCGACGAACTACACGAACTGGCCACTTCGATTCCCACCCTGATCACCGACGGCGAGCTTCGTCGAGCGGTCGACGAAGCTGGGAAACACTCTATGGGCCACGCGATTGAGCTGGGCGACGGTCGGGTGCTCGAACGGCTCTTCCAGATCTACGCCCACCTCGCCAACGGATACGTGTGGTGCGAGCAACAGAATCCGACGAGCCACATCCCGGCGAGTGTTGCGGTACCGCTCGTCGAGCTAGCTAATGCCTTGGGACGCCCACCGATCATCCCGTATGTTTCGACCTCGATCGCAAACTTCAAACGCATCGACCCGAACGGAGACATCGTGGTCGAGAACCTGCGTTGTATACAGAAGATGATCGACACGATGGACGAAACCTGGTTCCACATGACCCACGTCCAGATCGAAGCCGAAGCTGGCCCGGCCATTGCCGGGTGTTCGTTGGCATCGACCGCGGCTCAGCTTGGTGACATCGATACAGTCGCCACCGAACTCGCAACCGTGCCAGCAGCCATCGATCAAATGACAGCGACGTTCAAGCGGATCACCGAGCGGTGCCGTCCGGAGTACTACTTCCGAACGCTCCGCCCGTATCTCTTCGGCTTCACCGATGTGGTCTACGAGGGGGTCGAAGCATTTGATGGTGAGCCGCAGACAATCAACGGACAAACTGGTGCCCAGAGCAGCGTCATCCCCGCAATCCGGACGTTGCTCGGCGTCGAACACAACGAGGGAGGTCTCACCTCCTACCTCGTCGATATGAAACAGCACATGCCGCGACCACATCGCGACATGTTGGCGTCGATCGACAGCACCGCAATTCGTGGCGCAGTCGTGGCCGCCAACAAGACAGAACTCACCGAGGCATATAACGCATGCCTCGAAAGCGTGCTCAGCTTTCGATCGCTTCACCTGAACATGGCTCGTGCCTACATCGCGAGCAAGGTGGACGATCCAACCGGCACTGGAGGAACCAACTTCATGCATTGGCTCACACTGTTGCGAGACGAGACCCAGGAGCAGATGATCTGAGATCTCGATAATTCCTGCAACCCGCCACACTAGTTGTGGGTGGGTGCAGGAATTTTGGAGCGACGCGGGCTCGTTGGAGGTCTCGTGTTTTTCACATTGCGGCGGCGTCGATGCAAGATTGGTTCGGTGTACCCGTTGGGTTGTATCGCTCCCTCGAACACGAGGTCCCGAGCGGCTCGGAAGGCATGTCCGTCGAAGCCTGGCGCCATTGGGATGTAGTTCGAGTCAGCACCGTTCTGCTCGTCGACCACCACCGCCATTCGCTCGAAGGTCGCGTCGATCTGTTCTGCTGTCACGATGCCGTGCATGAGCCAGTTCGCCACGTGCTGCGAGGAGATGCGACAGGTTGCGCGATCCTCCATGAGTCCCGTCCCATGAACATCAGGGACCGTCGAACAGCCGATTCCCTGGTCGATCCACCGCACGACGTAGCCCAAGATCCCCTGGACGTTGTTGTCCAGTTCGGACTGAATGGAATCCTTCGTCCATCCAGGGTCATCGACCACTGGCACGGTGAGCAGATCGTCGATCGTGGCCCTCCGGCCGCCTGCCATGAGTCGCTGTTGGACGGCTCGCACGTCGACCTGCAAATAATGAACCGCATGAAGTGAGGCGGCGGTTGGCGACGGCACCCATGCACAGGACGCTCCAGCCCTCGGGTGAGCCTGCTTGGCTGCGAGCATGGCGGCCATGGCCTCCGGTTGGGCCCACATGCCCTTGCCAATCTGCCCTCGTCCAAGCAGTCCGCTCGAGAGTGCAACATCGACATTCCAATCCTCGTATGCCTGAATCCATCGCTGGGATCTCATCTCGCCCTTTGGCACGAACGGTCCTGCGTGCATCGACGTGTGGATCTCGTCGCCGGTACGGTCGAGGAATCCGGTGTTGACGAACACCACTCGCTCCGATGCCATCCGAAGACACTCGCGAAGGTTGAGTGTTGTGCGACGCTCCTCATCCATGATGCCGATCTTGACCGTGTTCGGTTCCAAGCCAAGAGCGTCTTCGATAAAGGAAAAGACGTCGCAGGCAAACTCGACCTCTTCGGGTCCGTGCATCTTGGGCTTGACCACATAGATCGACCCGGCTGGAGAGTTGCGGCGTTCGCCGATCACGTCGTGGGCGGCACATAGGACTGTAAACATGGCATCGAGTAGACCTTCGAAGACGGCGTTGCCGTCACGATCGAGAACTGCGGGTGTGGTTGTCAAATGACCCACGTTGCGCACGAGCAAGGTGGCTTGTGCCGGGAGTACTTCGGTGTCTCCAGTAGGTGAGGTGTACGACATAGGTTCGGCCAGCGAACGGGTGAAGGTGCCCCCGTCCTTGTCGACCTCGGCGGTGAGGGTCCGGTCCATCAACCCCAACCAGTTGCTATAGGCGTGCGCCTTATCGGCAGCATCGACCGTGGCTACCGAATCTTCGAAGTCGACGATTGCGGTCACCGCCGATTCGATAAGGATGTCGTCGACCGACGCCAAGTCCCCGCTGCCAACTCGTCCTTGGTCATCGACCTTGAGCACGATCCGTAAGCCGTGCTTGGTCAGCACAACGGCATCGGGCCTCTGGGCGTTTCCTGTGTAGCCGGCGAAGCTTGCGGGTTCGACGAGCGACACGGTTCCAAGCGGAGTATCCGCCCAGAGGCCACCGTCGTGAACCCGGTAGCGGGTGACATCGGTATGTGATCCGGCTTCGAGCGGAAAGCTCTCATCAAGTAGTTGGCGAACTCGGTCTACGACCAACGCTCCGCGTTCTTCATCGTAGGGACCGTTGGGTGGCGGGCTACCGAGCGCATCGGTTCCGTAGAAGGCGTCGTAGAGCGATCCCCATCGAGCGTTCGCTGCATTAACTACGTAGCGAGCGTTGGTGACTGGCACAACGAGTTGTGGTCCGGCGATGCTGGCGAGTTCGGGGTCGACTCGCTCAGTGGTGACCTCGACCGGCCCGTGGTCGAGGGCGATGTAGTCAATGTCCTGCAGCATCGCAAAGTACTTCTGGGCGTCGGTGACCGGGCCTGGATGTTCGTCGTGCCAATCGTCGATTGCGGATTGCAGTTCGACGCGCTTGGTAATCAGCTGGCGGTTCTTATCAGTGAACGTTTCGATCAGCTGGTTGAGGGACTCCCAAAAGGCATCGGCATCGATCGGGAGTCCAGCGAGTGCTCGATTTTCTACGAATTGCGCCAACTCTGGACCCACCCGAAGGGTTGCTCTCGATTCCACTACACGCTCCTCACGTCTTGAACTGCTTGGTTCCTCTCACTGAATCACCAAGCGCAACCAAACTTTTCGTTATGGAGCTCCAATATGAGGCATGAATATCCAGATGAGATAAAAAGGCTGAAAGTTAGGAATGCTAGGTTCTTGAAAGAACCTCACAAGTTGAGACCACGAAGCAAATAGTTCAAGTTTTATTCTCGTTTCGGTAGACAATGATGCTGCTGGGCCCGACGATCAGTCCATGCAACCAGACATCAACACCCAACACGCCCATTGCACACCAGTACCGAGACCATTCCAGGAATCGAACTCCGAGCTGATCAGTGATATGTCCTTCGACGAACTTCGAGAGCTCGGCCACGCCCTGAGTCTTGGGCTGGATCTCGAGGCACTACTGAACAACGACTGGAGCCATTGATCATGCACAGCTACACCCAGCTCGTCACCGAGCAAAAACATGCCCTCGACGCCGAGACATCTACGTGGGCCAGAACCGTGAACGCAGAACACGCCACCCGCATGCGCCTGCAGAACCGATTCAGGACCGGCTTGGACATTGCGCGCCACACCGCAGGAATTATGCGGCGCGATATAGCTGCCTACGACGCCGATCCTTCGCAGTACACCCAAAGCTTGGGTTGCTGGCACGGCTTCATCGGGCAACAGAAGATGATCGCCGTAAAGAAGCATCAGGGTACGACCCAGGGCAGCTACCTCTATCTCTCAGGTTGGATGGTGGCGGCTCTGCGCTCAGGTTTCGGACCGCTTCCCGATCAGTCCATGCATGAAAAAACGACCGTGCCCAGTCTTATCGAGGAGCTCTACACCTTCCTCAAGCAAGCAGACGCTCGCGAGCTGAACTCGCTCTTCGCCGATCTTGATCAGGCTCGCTCGGCGGGCGACGCCGATCTTGAGCTCGCGGTCCTTGGTCAGATCGATGCCTTTGAAACCCACGTGGTTCCGATCATCGCTGATATCGATGCCGGCTACGGCAACGAAGAAGCGACCTACTTGCTAGCCAAGAAGATGATCGAGGCTGGCGCGTGTTGCATCCAGATCGAGAACCAAGTCTCCGATGCCAAGCAGTGCGGCCACCAAGATGGCAAGGTCACCGTGCCCCACGAGGACTTCCTCGCAAAGATCAAGGCCGTTCGCTACGCGTTCCTCGAACTTGGTGTTCCCGAAGGCGTCATCGTTGCACGAACCGACTCGCTCGGCGCTGGCCTAACCCAGAGTCTGCCGGTCTCCAAAGAACCTGGTGACCTTGCCTCCCAGTACCTCGACTTTGTCGATACCGAACCTGTCAGCGTGGAAACTGCGAGCGACAACGACGTGCTCCTCAAGAGCGGGGGAGCCTTGGTTCGGCCAAAGCGACTACCAAATGGCCTCTACCAGTTCAAGCCAAACACCGGCGCTGACCGGGTGGTGCTCGATTGCATCACAAGCTTGAACAACGGTGCGGATTTGCTCTGGATTGAAACTGCCACACCTGACATCGCAGAGATTGCCGCCCTGGTGAAGGCGGTCCGCGAGCAGGCCCCCAACGCAAAGCTGGTCTACAACAACTCGCCGTCGTTCAACTGGACGCTCAACTTCCGTCAACAGGTATTCGACGCCTGGGTTAAAGCCGGCGAGGACGTGAGCGCCTACACTCGCGACGCCCTGATGGCGGTGGAGTACGACGAGACTCCTTTGGCCGAAGAAGCCGACCGTAGAATCCAGTCCTTCCAGGCCGATGCCGCCAGACAGGCCGGAATGTTCCACCACCTAATCACGCTGCCCACGTATCACACGGCTGCGCTGTCGACAGACGAACTTGCCGAAGGGTACTTCGGAGAAGAGGCGATGCTGGCCTACGTGCGAAACGTCCAGCGTAAAGAGCTTCGTCGGGGTGTTGCGTGCGTGCGTCATCAGGAGATGGCTGGATCGAACATTGGTGACGATCACAAGGAGTACTTCGCGGGCGACCAGGCTCTAAAGGCCGGTGGCGCTGCGAACACGATGAACCAGTTCACCTAACCAGGAGCAGATGATCTGAGATCAGGAATTTTGGAGCGGACGTTGTGTGCGACGTGGTACGTTTCCGCGATCGCCGCGCGTCGAGTGCGCATCTTCAAGGGGGAAACCGATGCCTGAGACCTTCACGCCCGCCCAGCACCTTGAGGACGTTCTCAGTAGGTACGACGATTCGCCGAACCCGCGGCTCGCAGAGATCACCAAGGCTGCCGTTCGTCATCTCCACGCGTTCGTAGAAGAGGTGGGCCTGACCCGAGACGAGTGGATGGCTGGCATTGAAGGTCTCACCGAGACCGGGAAGATGTGTGACGACAAGCGCCAAGAGTTCATCCTGCTCAGCGACACCCTCGGCGTGTCAATGCTGGTTGAAATGATCAACCACCTCGCCGCCGACGGAAGCACCGAACCAACCGTCTTTGGGCCGTTTCACCAGGACGGCGCGCCGCAACTTGAGATGGGTGAGTCGGTCGTCCAACAGCCCTTGGACGACGACGAGGAAGTCGTGTTCTCCGGCTCGGTGCTCAGCCTCGACGGCGGTCCGATCGAGGGCGCAAAGCTCGATGTGTGGACAACTGCGTCAAACGGGCTCTACGACGTGCAAGATCCAGAGCAGGCCGAGATGAACATGCGCGGGATCTTCACAACGGGCGACGACGGACGGTACGAAATCCGCAGTACCCGGCCGGTCAACTACCAGATTCCTGGCGACGGTCCGTCGGGCGCCCTGCTGTTCGCCAATGGTCGGCACAATTGGCGGCCAGCACACATGCACTTCGTAGTCTCGGCGCCCGGCCACAAACAGGTCATCACCCACCTCTTTGATGCCGACGCCGATCATCTGGAGAGCGACGCAGTGTTCGGCGTGCGAGATTCGCTGATCGCCGACATGTCGAACGGGGTCTGCGAATACGACTTCGTGCTTGAGAAGACCTGACGTCTACCACAGCCCTTGCTGGCGGTCTCGTATCACCCAGTGGGGCAGTGGTGGTGTTGTGCGCAGTGGCACGGCACGATGCTCGGCCGCTCCGCTTCCTGGAGGCTCGACAGATCGTGCAACCTCGTGAGCGTGCGGCCGTAATCGGTCCAGTCATCGTGTACGAGGCGCGTGATGCGACTGGGCATGGTGTTCTCGGCGATCGCCGAAGATGTCCACGAAGCATCGGCGATATGGAAGACCCCCAGTGGCCCGTTCAGCAAAAGGCCGAACTGTCCTCGCGCGTGGCCGGGCAGAGATATTGCCACCACCGAATCGTCGCTGCTGAGTTGCCATGACTCGACGTCTTCCCATCCGCTCCACTCCGCACTGCGGCTTGGCATCTGGCGAACATCTTGGAAGCGGGAGCCGATGTCATCGGGCAACAACACATCGAAGAGCGCGTGTCGAGCAGCGGTCACTCCTCGCTCACCCAGGATCTGTTCCAAGCCAAGCTGATGCCCAACGATTTCGGCTGACGGGAAATCCCGCAGTCCTCCGATGTGGTCGGCGTGAAAGTGCGAGAGAATCACCCGCTCAACATCGTTCGGGTCAACGCCCAACGTTCGCAGTTGCTCGACCGCGGACCCTTCGGACGACTCACTAAACGGAACCACGATCGGATACAAGCGCGACAGAAGACCAGATTTGAGGCGGCGCATTTGGGGCCCAATACCGGTGTCGAAAAGCCAGTAGCCGGTCGACATCTCGAGCAGCACGACCGAGATCGGAAAGTCGATCGGTGCCAAGGGCCCGCCTGGGTGCACACTCCGTTCTGGGTGCCGTGACATGCCGGTTGTCAACACGTGGTGGCTGATCAATTTCGACATCGAACCGCCTGATCGTGGAGGAAGTAGCTCTCGATCGAGTCTTCGAGTTGATGCTGACTGGGGTCGAATCCGAGTTGTTCGCGGAGTTTGTCGATGTTCAATGTTCGATCGAATACCAGCGAGTCGACCGTGTACTGCGTAATCGGAGGTTCCCAGCGACCAGAGATCCGGGACAGTCCCTCAAGGCCGCGTGCGACAAGACGTGCGGGTGACGCTGGCACCGTCAACTCTCGGGGCGTGCCCGCATCGGGCACAAGTTTCGACCGAACGTCAACGATCATCTTCAACAGATCACGAATTGGACGAGGATCACCGTTCGTCACGTTGAAGGTCTCGGCGCCATCAATCCTGCCGTCTGTGAGCGCGTCGCCAGCAAGACGCGTGGCTTCTACAACGTTCTCAACGCTCGTCATGTCGAGCACCGCGTTGCCCCCGTCGAACAACGGCAGCACACCGCGATCGAGGATGCGTAGAAATCGTGGCGCGAGGGTTGTATCTCCAGCACCGACGATCGCTTGCGGTCGCAGGATGACCGCCGGAACGCCGGTCTTTGCGAAGGTGAGGACGGCTCTCTCGCCAGCGAACTTTGTGGCTGTGTAGTGATTTACGAACGAGGCCGGGAGTGGGCTGTCCTCGCGGATGTCGCGGCGGTGCTGGCCAGTGATGTAAACCGACGGTGTCGAAATGTAGATCAGAGGTGCGCGGGTATGGCCAGCTGCCTTGATGACGGCCTCGGTCGCGGTCACGTTCGCAGCATCGAACTCTGCGTTCGTTCCCCACGGCGACGAGCGAGCCGCGGCATGGATGATCAGCTTCGGATCGAAGCCTGCAATTCGTTCAGCGGTTTCGTGCGCTGTCAGATCGATTCGCTCAGCTTGAACTCCAGCCTGTTCGAGCAGGGCCAGAGCATCGCGATCGCGGCCGAGCCCGATGACCTTCGTTTCGTCGAGGCCGCGAGCGATGTGTCCGCCTACGAACCCGGTTGCTCCAGTGACTACGACCGAACTCATATCTCGATGGCCATCGCGCCCAGGGTCAGACCGGCTGCGGTTCCGACGAGCAGCACCCGATCGCCGGCCTTCACAGTTCCTTCTTCCTGTGCCCTCAACAGACTCAACGGAATCGATGCTGCCACCGTGTTTCCGTAGCGTCGGTAATCCTGTGCATAGCCGCCACTTTTCGCACCCAACTTTCGAGCGAGGAGTTCGACAGCGGGCTTACTCGCCTGGTGCGGAATGATGTAGTCGAATTCGTCGAGTGACATGTCTAGGTCGGCGAGGAAACCATCGAGAAAGGCCGGCATCGTCTTCGACGCCAGTTTGTAGATGCGGGGCCCGTCCATCACGAAGCGACAATCGTCGAGATTCAAGTCGTGATAGTCAGTGTTCGGGTTGTACGACGTGCCGATCTTGACCTCGGTGTCGTGGGCCCCTTCTGGCCATGTCTCATACTTCGCGTGCAATACACGTGAAAATCCGAATCCATCACTGGGCTCATCCGATGGCGCACCCGCCTCGAGGATCGCTGCGATTGCAGCGTCACCGAATAGGCCGGCCGCTTCGGGAAACTTCGGGTGCAGACCTGTCGACGGTTTCTCCGACGTGACGACGACGATTCGCTGATACATCCCAGTCTCCACCGCACGGCCCATCAGATCGATGGCGAGAAGAAAGCTAAGGCACGACGCATCAACATCGAACGCAGGAATACCATTCGCCTGTTCCCCGAGGTGGTGCGCAACTAAGGCAGCACTCGAAGGAAGGAACTGGTCTTTGGAAGCAGACGCAAAGACCAACGCGTCCACGTCGTCAAACGTGAGATTTTCCAGCTTCAGAATTTCAGAAACCACGCGGGCACCCATGTCCGCGACGGTCTCGGCTTCGCCGGCAACGTGGCGAGTCTCGACCCCGGTGGCCGATCGAGTCCAGCCCGGTTCCGCGCCGATCCATTCATCGACCTCTTCAGCTGTGCGAACCGTGTTGGGCAATAGGGCGTGCAGTCGTCGCACTGAGGGTTGCTTGTTCATGGTCTGACCTCCTCAAAGAGTCGGATGTATTCGGTTAGTTGCGCTTCGATTTCGAACGAGTCGAATCTCTGTGGATCGACCCGGGTTTGGCTGGCTGGGCCAGCGGTCGGGATCTCGAGACGTGCGGAAAGTTCGAGGCCGAGTTCTTGGGCGACTCGTAGCACCGTGCTCTTCGGGCTTGCCCGGAAGGCCTCGGCGTCGACGAGAACGACCCGATCTTGTGAGAGCTTTCGAACGGCGATCGCCATCTGTTCCATCTGGTGGACGCTGTCAGCCACGATGACGTCCTCTTCGCGCTGTCGAAGAGGGCGTCCGTGAATCGCTTTGATCAGTTCGAGACGTGAGGTGATTGCTTCATGTGGGTCGCGCAACATCACCACGAAACGAGAGCCGAGGAAGTGGTCGCTCAGAGCTTCGACCGTCGGACCAAAAGCGGGGTTCTTCGCAATGACCGTCGTACTGTCGGAAAGTCCTAGGCTTTGACGCCACGCATATGAGATTCGGGCGTAAAGGTCGAAGAGGTCGTCGAGGGTCGCGTTCGGCCACTCGTCGCGTCGGCGCACCCAGTCGAACCTGTCGTCACCCAGGGTCTCTTCACTTGCCGATGGGAGGTATCCCGATACGCCCAGGGCGGCAAAGAGCCATTCCTCTTCCTCAGGTGCTGAGAACTCGAGCGGATGTTTCGCGTCGATGTTCGCTACCCGGGTGCCCGGCGTACGTGAACGCACTCCCTTTGCCAATCGGTCGAACAACGGGGACACCCGCCGGAGCAACTTCCATGTCATCGGGCGAGGGACGAGCATGTCGCCGATGGTGAAAGCGACTGCCGTCGGCGATGCGGACAGGGCGCGATGCATCGCGGTCGTTCCAGATCGTTGGTGACCCACGATGAAGATGTGCCCACCGACGGGGTTGTTTGCAACGGGCAGTTGACTCGCCCAGCGAAGGTTGCGGCCTGTGAGAAACTCGATCGGGGTCAGACGCATACGAGAAACACCGCTGGCGTCTATCTCGGCAAGCAAGCGCTCTCGCTGCTCGTGAATGCTCGGTTCGCCAATCGCCTGAGCGGCGATGCGACCAAGTTCGCCGCGGTCAACTTTGCCTTGCCTTCCACGAACCGGAAACTCTTCGAGAGCGATCGCACGAACCGGAGCCAAGTCCTCCGGAAACAGAGGCGACGCAGCCAGCAGGGCGTCCTTAAGGTCGACGGCGTCGCCAGCTTGTCCGGGTCGGTAGAACAACACGAAGCGTTCGTCGCCGAGACGGTCGACGGTGGCTCCGACCAACGCAACGTCGGAGAAGATAGGACGCCCGTCGATTTTCAGTGATCGCAGTCGGGCTTCGAACTGTCCCGGATACAGGTTGACGCCGTCGGCGACGATCATGTCCTTCGAGCGTCCCGTCAGAGTGAGCTGACCCTCGACGAGTTGAGCTCGGTCACCGGTGAGAAACGGTTCGCTTTGGCGGGCGTCGTCTGCGCCGAGGTATCCGGAAAAGCGAGCGGGAGTGCAGACCGACAGTTCTCCGTCGCGGGAGATACTAGCGTCAACATTGGGAAACAGTTCGCCGACAAAGTCGCCCGAACCCTGATCGCGGGCAAGCTTCTCGCGGCCATCACAATGCGAAACCGGACCGACCTCGGTCATGCCGTAGATGCACCTGATCGACGTTGATTCCGGAAGCTCACTACACAGACGAGACAGAATCGTGGGCGTGACCGTCGCACCTCCGAGCAACACTGCTCGAGGTGAGGTGAGGCTGCTTGAGAGGAGGTCGGTGTCGAGAATGCTCGCCCAACGGGTCGGTGAACCAAAGTACGCATCGACGCCCTGACAGAACAGCAGATCGGCGACAACTTGTGAGTGACGCTTTGAGCGGACGGGCGCAACGTAGACCGTCTTGTTGTGGGCCAGGCCGTACATCACCTGTTGGGGCTGGTCTGCCACGAAGCTACGAATGTCATCCCACTCCGGGATTGCTGCGAGAGCGTCGACGTAGGCGCGCACGGCTCGGTGAGACAAGCGCACACCCTTGGGAACTGAAGTCGTGCCGCCTGTGAAGATGATGAAGGCAGCATCTTCGGCATCGACCTCGACCGGATCTTCGTGTCTGTTCACATCGGCATTCACAGGTTCGTGATCGAGACGACTGACTATCTGAAGCACGTCTAGAGCGGGAGGGATGAGCGCAGAGATTCTCGATGAGCCAACAACGGAGTTGGCTCGCTGAACAGTGGCGATCAATCGAGTACACACAACAGCGTCAGCGTTGGCGGCCCTCGATCGATCTCGATATACGTCGGGGCCATGGGCCAGGTCGATTCCGACTGCGACCATGCCTTCTGCTGCGAGCGCAACAGCCCACGCCACAAAGTGCCGGCCAGCAGGAAGTTGAAGAACAACGTGTGCGCCACGAGCAAGACTGGAATGTCGAATGGTCGAACGAACAACGTCAACGTCTCGAAGTAGGTCGTCAAATGTGTGTGCTTGGTTTCGAGCCGACACGACCGCTTTCGCATCCGGTGTGGCCCGAAAGGTGTCCAAATAGTGCGCAGCGATGTTCACGACTAGGCCGCCTTGGGTACGGCTTGACCGGCCTGGTCGACGGTCTCTTGGTACACGTATCCGAATCGTTGACGGTCCTTGTTTGCTTTGATGATGTTTGGGTTTCGGGCGGTGAACGTCATGAGCGACATGAACGTTGACTGCGAGAATGCGTGACCGAGATGGTGCCATCGACCGGCAACGCCGATCGATTCTGTTGGATTGTCGACTTGGTGCCACCAGAACGGAGGAACCAGCAAAACGTCACCCTGACGTAAGTGAACTTCGTGAACTGGAGCTTCTGGATGGCTCGCCAGCGACTCGTCGTGGAGTGTTGCTCGCGACGCAAAATATGGTCGCCCGGTAGGCATTGGTTTGAGCGCCGCTCCGTACTCGGGGGCCACAAATCGCCAGATCTTCTCGCCGTGGGCTTGAACGAAGATGTTGTTTCCGACAGCGCAGTGTGTCTCGGTAGTCGTATTTGCTCCTCCGAGGAAGAGTTGAAACAGCATGCGCTTCATCGGCGCTCCGCACAGGTCTGCCATGACGGGCAGATCGAGGTGTTCGGTCAGCTCCGGGTTGGTGATCAGCAACGGACTGAAGCGTGCGTACCCGCCGTTGCCCTTCTTGGTTCGATCGATGCACTCGCTCAGCGGCAGAATCACAGTGCTACCGTCGGCCTCGCGATCGTCGGTGGGGACCTCGTGATCGCCATACTGTTGGGCGAACCAGTCGAGTGACCACGTCGTGGTGGCATGCCACCCAGCTGCAGCGCCTCGAACCACGATCGGTGTAGAGCCGGGCGTATGCATAGCTCCGATGTCGGCCGCATCGTGGCCGTTGAAGTCGACGTCGAGAGGCACTCGGTCTTCACCGTTGTTGTCTGGCACCGAACTCCACGGTTCTTCCAGGACGCGATCTTCGTTGGTAGACCAGTGGCTGAGTGCCCACCGGATTCCTTCGTCAATACGTACTGTCTTTTTCCCCATGGGTGCCTCTCAGTGCCATCGGCTATTTGCGACCGAACTTGATGTTCTCTGTCCATACATCGTCGGTGAAGCAGCACTCTGAGCGCCTAGGGGATTGCCCTCATTTTCGGGGAACTCGGCTTTCGCGAGCTCGCCCCGACTAGCCTGGCGAAATGGCCAGCTTGTCCGAACTTGTGTTGATCGTCGGGGCGCTAATCGCGGTGCTCGGCTCACTCGCCCTGGTCATGTACATCATCTACCGCATTGGTTTGTACGTGGCACTCAACTTCATCGTGCAGAAGCCCGCGGCACCCAGCGAACAGTCCGACTGATCGGCACGTCTTCGAGGCGGTAGCCAGCTAGACGAGCGGGGGAGTGAAGATCGCCACGTCGGGGGCTGTCCCTTCGAACTTTTCGACGTCGACGAGCGTGGTGTGAGAGCTCGGAGCTTGAGCCAACTTCGACGTGCCCTTGTCGATGGTGAGGACGTTTGGGTTGCCGTGCCGGTCCAGGCCGCCTGGGGATTCTGGGTCGTACCACGCTCCGGTCGGTAGCACGACCACGTTGTCCATCACCGAGTCGGAGATCACCACGCCAGCCAAGCACTGCCCACGTCTATTGAACACTCGAACAACGTCGCCATCGACGATTCCACGTTCAGCGGCATCGCCCGGGCTGACCATGATGGCCTCACGTCCCGAGACCTTCCCATCCTGACTGGTGGCCCCGTTGTCGAGTTGGCTGTGAAGTCTCGTCGCAGGCTGGTTCGAGATCAGGTGAAGCGGAAACTCAGAGTCCTGCGAGCCGAGCCACTCGACCGGTTCGAGCCACACGGGATGACCAGGGCAGTCGTCGTAGCCGAACGACTCGATCGTCTCGGAGAAGATCTCGATCTTGCCCGATGGCGTCGCCAGTGGGTGACGGTCCGGGTCGTTTCGGAACTCGGAGAACATCACCCGTTCGTCGTCGTGAAGCGCCAACCGCACCCCGGTGCCCGCCCAGAACTCGTCGAACTCGGGAAGATCGAGGGACTCGGCAGCGGCGCTCTGTTGCGCCGTTTCGTAGAGGGCTCGCACCCAGTCCATCTCACTTCGGCCTTCGGTGAACTCGACCTCGAAACCCAGCTCGCGAGCCAGGCCGGTGAAAATCTCGAAGTCGGGCTTCGACTCGCCAACCGGTTCGATGGCCTTCTGCATGGGGA
>CAZHUR010000020.1:0-14700 GCA_964535395.1 uncultured Acidimicrobiales bacterium | reverse complement strand
GTACAGGGCTGATTCGTTGAATGCCACGAGGTTCGAGTGATTAGGCTCTGCCTGGTCGGGCGTTTCGCCATCCGGGCACGCTCCGAGCATTGCCATGGCGCCGGGCACCTCATTGAGGACGTAGCTGAAATCTTCTGCCGCAAACAGCGGTTCGTCGAGCCAATCGAACTCTTCGGCCCCGAGCAATTGCTGGGCGGCCGTCGCTGTTCGTTCGGCCTCGACCGTGTTGTTAAACGTGACCGGGTAGCCCCTGATGATGTCGGCGTTGCAGGAACACTTGTGTGCCTGGGCGATCGATGATGACACCCGTTGAACGCCTTCGTGGATGGTCGATCGAACGTCTTCGTCGAACGTGCGAATCGTACCCTCGAGGTATGCCGACGCCGGAATGATGTTGTGGGTGGTACCAGCCTCGATGCGGGCGACCGTAAGGACCGCTGAGTCATTGGGATCGAGATCCCGAGTGAGAATTGTTTGGAAGCCGCCGACCATTGCTGCAGCGGGCGGAACCGGGTCGACGCAGTTGTGCGGTGCAGATGCATGACCGCCGCCACCACTTACCGTGACCTCAAACTTGTCCGCGCTCGCAAGCAAAGGCCCGCGCCGCGTCGCGATCCTGCCGTTCGGGTAGCTCGACGTGATGTGGATCGCGAACGCACGGCTGACATCGTCGAGCACGCCTTCTTCGATCATGTACTTCGCGCCGTGGTAGCCCTCTTCGCCGGGCTGAAACATGAACCGCACCGAGCCGGACAGTGAATCGACGTTCTCGGAGAGCAAACGCGCAGCGCTAACCAGCATGGCCACGTGAGCGTCGTGCCCACACGCGTGCATTGCGCCTTCGATCGTCGAACGGAACTCGAACTCGTTGTCTTCCTGCAGAGGGAGCGCATCCATATCACCCCGAAGCAGAATCTTTGGCCCTGGTCTCCCGGTGTCGAGATCGGCAACGACCGAAGTGGTCGATGTGCCGAGGCTGATGTCGAGGCCCAGCCCGCTGATCGCGTCGACGATCTTGGCTTGAGTCTTCGGCAGGTCGAGGCCTATCTCAGGCTCGGCATGGATCATCCTGCGAAGTTCGATGGTGTCGTCTTGCAGACGTTGCGCAGCGTCGAGTAGTTCGGAGTCGATGTTCGTTGCCATGGGTCGACCTTACGCCTCGCTCGGTCCAACCTCGACTTCAACTTCGAACTCGAGCAACGTGGCGCCCATGCTCACTGGCGCGCGAGGCTCCTCTCCCTCTTTTGTTGCGTGACTTGCTCGCGCTCCGTCGCCGTCCCGCCAGGCTTCGTAAGCGGATTGATCACTCCAACGCGTGTATACAAACCAGCGGGTTTCGGTGTCGCTGGTTGGACGGAGCAGCTCGAATCCGAGAAAGCCAGCAACATCGGCGAGGCTGTCCATGCGAGCGGTGAAACGCTTCACGATTTCGTCGCCAGCGTTGGGTGGAATCTCTAGTGCATTGATCTTTACAACGGTCATGTCACTAGTGTGCCGCGGGATTGGGGAAGTTCTGACCAAATGAACGCCCCTGGCGTCGGCCCGAGCGAGGTGATACTCCACCCCCAATGGGGCTAATCCTTGCCAAACAGGAGTAGGGGTAGAGTAAGTGGATGACTACGACCTCATGGCGGCGCTGGGGACTACCTGGCTACCGACGTCTTCTGTCCGTATTGCTCGCTCTCGGCGTTCTTGCGAGCGCTTGCTCGTCGAGTGCGTCTACCAATGAAGGAGCGACTGGCGGCGACGAGACAACCGAGGCTGGCGAAGCGACCGAATCGGAAGCCACGGAGTCAGAAGAGACAACGGAGTCCGCAAACGCGAGCCCGATCGAGCCCGCAAGCTTCGACGTCGAGTTTGAATCTGACCGTTGTGAGTTCCTTGTTGAAGATGGCTTCGATGCCGAGTGCGGTTGGGTCGACGTTCCTCAGAACTGGGACGACGCGAGCGACCCCGACACCGTCCGGCTCCATGTCGCCACCATCACGAACGATCAAACTCCCGACAGCACCCCGGTCGTCTACCTCGAAGGCGGGCCGGGAGGCGACCTGTTCGGTGGACTTGAGTTCGGTCTCGGCGACCGGTGGGGTCAGCTCATCGATGAGCATCCACTCGTCGTGTTCTCTCAGCGGGGTTCTGCCATTTCCGAAGTCGATCTCGAGTGCGAAGAGGTGGTGGATCACTCTCTCGAAATCCTCGAACAAGACCCAGATTTCGACTCGGAGGTGAACTCCCAGCTCGAGGCCTTCGAGGCGTGCGCGGAGCGCCTGATCGGTGAGGGCGCAGACCTCACGGCGTACAACACGGTTTCGTCGGCGAACGACGCAGAGGCGGTTCGCCTAGCCCTCGACCTGGACGAATGGAACGTCCTCGGCATTTCCTATGGCACGCGTTTGGGCCAGGAGATTCTGCGAACCCACCCCGATGGTGTTGCCGCCATCGTGCTCGACTCGGTCCAACCAGTCGATACGTCGCTCGGGTCGTTGGCCGCTGTGCCTACGACGTTCGAAGGAGCGCTCGAACGCTTCTTTGAGGGCTGTTCGTCCGATGCGGCGTGCGCAGACCAGTTCCCCGACCTCGAAGATCGTCTGTTCGCCATCATCGACCAAGCTGCGAGCGATCCTTTTGAAGTCGAGGCGATCGATCAGCTGAGCCTCGATAGCTACGACGCAATCGTCGATGACTCCCGTCTCGCAGGCGTGATCTTCAACGCGCTGTATGCCCCGGTTGCCTTTGGAGCACTTCCCCCGCTCGTCGAAGAACTCGAGAACGGCGAGACGACCATTCTCGAGACCCTCGTCGGAGTGCAGGTGACCAATACGCAGTTCGTTTCAAACGGCCACTTTCAGGCCGTGATGTGCCATGACTACAACCCTGAGGCGATCCCCGAGGGTGCATTTCAGGCCCAGCTGACCGGAAACGAGTTCTTCGATGAGACGTTCATCCCGTCGTCGACCGCAGCCGAAGTCTGGGCAGATACTTGTGCAGCGTTCCCGAGCGGACAAGCTCCGGCTGCAGATAACGAACCGGTCGAGAGTGATGTCCCAGCTCTGCTGCTCTCGGGAGAATACGACCCGATTACTCCTCCATCGTTTGCCGATGCGGTCGAGCCTGGACTGACCAACAGCCAGAACATCGTTCACCCAAACCAGGGCCACGCGGTCACCTCCGACGAGTGCGGCCTCGACCTTGCGCTTGCGTTCTTCGCTGCCCCTGGCGCCGAGGTTGATACCGCGTGCCTCGAGTCCAGCCAACCGCCGCCGTTTGTTGCCCCGAGCCTCGAAGGCACCGTCCTCGAACCGTTTCAGGAGTCACAGCTCGGTATTCTTGGCGTCCGCCCCGAGGGCTGGTCCGACCAGGGGTTCGGCGCTTCGGTGCGCGACGACGCCAGCATTGCCGACCAGCTCGTCCTCCTTCAACAGGCTGCGCCTGCCGGCGAGGCGCAGCTCGTAAACCTGTTTGCCACTCAATTCGACTTCGAGCTGATCGAAGCGGGCGGCCTCACAGCCGGCGGGCGAAGCTGGACGATGTACGAGGGCGAGTCGCTACTCGTAGGCAACGTCCGGTTGTGGACGCGAGAAGACGCTGGATTCACTCTCGCTGCTGCGCTCATCGGCCCCGAAGCTGGGATCGCTGATGCTCAAGAACATCTGATCGAGGAGATTCTTGCGAATCTGCGCCTCGGATAACCCTCAGGGTTGGGCCTCTTTACGCCGAAACCCCACGAATGGCCAGAAATGCAAAGCTCACGGGTGCCATTGCCGCCGTCGCGCTCGTAGCCGCGAGCTGCGCTGCGGGTGACGACGTGATCTCCAGTGAAGGCCCGATCCCAAACCCGGCGATCGAGGCGGGCCAGACCCAAGCCCAAGGCGCACCCGGTCCGGACGGACCCACGTTCGAGCAAGAAGACCTCTCAATCGAAATCGACGGCGAGTCGGTCGTGATCGAGAACATTGGAGACTTCGAACAGCTCGACGAGATAGCTCTGCAGGAGTTCGGGTCGATCGCCGATTGTCAGGCGATCTTGAGCGCAGCACCCTCACAGAGCATCGACCGATGCAGCTACAACCCAACATCGACAGAGGTGATCGTCGACCAACTAGCGGTGGGTCAGTGTGAGAACGGGTTGACGTACCTCACCCTCAACCGTCCGGATGGCTCCGGTGCTTTTGTCGGTCTCGTCGGCGAATCGTGGATCGAGCTCACCGAAGATGTGTTGAGCTTGCAGACGGTCGAACTAATCTGCCAGGGCATCAGCGGCTAGGGACTCTAGTGGGTGAGTTGAACCTCACGTACTGGCACATCCTCGGGAGCATCGAGAAGCGATTCTGAAGCGTCGGGGGTGACGCCTGAACCGTTGCGCTTCTTGACCACACGTGAGATCACCAAGCTGGCAACGAAGATGACCGCAGAAGCGATCAGCACGTTCGTATCGATTCCCGACGGCCCATCTTCAAGCGACGTGATCGAAGCGCCAGCGAGGGTGAACGAGATCGTGCCTGGGAGCGAGCCAAGTGCGGTAGCGACAAGGAACGCGAGTGGACGGATGCGAAGGAAGCCTGCAGCGTAGTTGACGAGGTCATAGGGAAGGAAGGCGAATCGCATGAGGAGAACGGTGACGAAGCTCTCTTCACGCATGCGGTTGGACCAGCGCTTCAAGAGGCCGGCCGCCTCTTCGTCTTCGGAAGGCTCAAAGCCGAGGTTTCGAGCTACCCAGTAGGCGACCATTGCTGAGGCGTTTGCGCCAACCACGGTTGCAGCGACCCCGATGACCGGTCCGAAGAGCAGGCCACCTGCGAGGGTCAGCAGTGTCGCTGGGAAGAGAACGAGAGGACGAATTGCGTAGATCAGGATAAAAGCGAGGAATGCCCACCATGCTCCGCTGGCAATATCGATAAAGCTCTGAAGAGAGCCCAAGGTACCGAGTCCTGTCGAGCGTTGATAGAGGATCCAGGCAATGACTGCCGACCCCCAGGTGAGGCCAATAACGATGCGCTTAGTTGAGGTCTTCATATGGAGAGGCAACTCGTTCAAAACCAAGCGCAATTTCCCCACATGGTGAGCATCACAAAGTGTTCACATCCTTTCCTAGACTTACGATCATGACCACCGAGATGAGTGCCACGGTCGTCGTTGCGCGCCGGCCGCGGCAGAACGAGGATCGCCGGGCTCAGGCATGGCTCGACAAGATCACCAAGATGGCTTCCCTCGCCGATGGTTATGTCCGAAGTGAGATTCAACCGCCGGGCCCACAACACCCGAACGAGTGGGTAGTCGTCTACGAATTTGAATCGCATGAACTCCTCAACCAATGGCTCAACAGCTCAGAACGTGCGTCGATCATTGCAACGGGTCCGACGATCTTTGACGGACCAGCGACCGAGCAGGTGCTCGCTACCCGTAACCTCGAAGACTCCGTCACAGCGGTTGCATCATTCCGGTTGCGATCAGAACCAGATGAACCTCCGGGCATCTTCGATGTCGAGTCGGTCGAGGCTGCCTTTGCCGCGCAATACCAGGACCTGTTGAGCGTCGTTTCACAATTCGACGGTTTCATTCGCTGTGATCTTTTTCCTGCCGAATCCGGTGTCCAGGACGACACGATCATCGTGTTCTCCTTTGTCGACCGCGCCTCGCTAGACCGCTGGCTCCAATCGCCCGAACGCAAAGCTGCGCTCGAAGGCCTACGTCCTCTTCTGGCGACCGAGCGCCAACTCAATGTCGTTGGGGGCTTTGCTGGTTGGTTTGGGTTGGGCGCAGGTCGCCCGGTGCGAACGTGGAAACAAGCTTCCCTCGTTCTGCTCGCGCTCTACCCCACCGCGTTGTTCTTGGGCTTCATTCGTGACCTGATCGCGCCCGATCTGCCGGGCCCGCTTGCGACCTTCATCGGCAACGCTGGCGGGGTGGCGATCTTGTCGTGGTGGCTCATGCCAATTCTCACCGAGCGGTACGCCGACTGGCTCCGAACCTAAAGGCGGCCACCCATGCGGCCGACTAGTTCCATATGCAGCGAAACATGGTTCAAGTGATGAAGGTTCGAATGCGCGACGTTCTCCCGGGAGATGTCGTCAATCGAAACGCTGAGGAGCCGCGTGGCTGGGTGGAGGTTCTCCAAATTCAAGAGCTCCCCAACCATGGGATCGTGCTCGTCGCTGAATCGGATCGCGACAGCATCAATGGCAACCAGAACGACATCGTCGGTGTGCAAATTGTGAAGGCCGTTGACGTTCCCGTTCAACAACGCGCTGCTTAGGCCCGTCCGAGCACTCGTTCGACAGAAATTTCAATGACGACGCGATCATCTCGCTCTTTCGGTGCCCGGTAGCGCTCCGTGTAACGCCTGACCGCCTCGGCTACCGCATCGGCATCGTTGGTAACCGACGCTGTTCCCGTGAGGGTGATCCAGCGACCGCCGTCGACGGTACAGACCGCCACTTGGGCCACGCCGAGCGATGCGACGTGTTTGGCCTTCCATGAATCTGCCCACGTGATGACGCGAGCCAGCGCAATGTCTGGCTCGTAGGTGACCCCCACCGGGGTGACATGGGGAGTGTGGTCAGCTTTGACGATCGTCAAGGTCGCCAAGTGGCGTTCGGTCAAGAACTCGAGCAGCGGTTCGGGCAAGTTCTTCGGATCGAGGTTCACCATTGCCATTCTTAACGCTCTCCTCGTTTGAACTTGTCGATTTGGCGGCGGTCGCGCTTGGTAGGACGCCCGGTTCCCGGTTCGCGAATGGCCGGGGGCGCAAGTCTGACCGCACGCGGCTCAGGCGGTGGGCTGTGATCGATGTAGGCCTCGGCAGCTACCGGCGCGCCAACTCGCTTCTTTGGTGTCTTGACCACCTCGAGCGTCCGCACCGAATGCGCTGTCTTGGCGACCACGCGATCACCGGCGATAACGATTCGACTGGGTTTGACGATGTTGCCATTTACGCGAACGTTCTTTCGTTGGCATGCGGAGTTTGCGGCCGAGCGCGTCTTGAATACACGAACGCTCCAGAGCCACACATCAACGCGAACAGACATCGTTCCCGATCTTACTCTGCGGGCGAATCACGACATGATCAGACGCACTACGAGCTTCGGACTCAAATGAGGCGTTCTGAGGAGTAGAGCGCTAGTCTTGGCGGCTATGTCGAGACGTCTCGAAGTCGAGCTAACCAGCAAACGCGATGACGGTTCCTACACCTGGAGACAGGCGGGAGCCAAGCAGCCAAAGGGTGTCCTTGACGGAGCCCTTCTCTACGAGGGCGCCTCCGTGGGTGACATTGTGCGAGTCGACGCCGACTTCGCTGTAGACGGTGTGTTTATCACCGCAGTTCTTCCTCCGAAAGCAAAGCGCGCCGAGAAGCTTCTCGGCGCGCTTTGCTTTCGGAGGAAGAACTGCGGTGATAAACACACCGTCTACAGCGAAGTCGGCGTCGACTCGCACAATGTCACCCACGGAGGCGCCCTCGTAGAGAAGGGCTCCGTCAAGGACACCCTTTGGCTGCTTGGCTCCCGCCTGTCTCCAGGTGTAGGAACCGTCATCGCGTTTGCTGGTTAGCTCGACTTCGAGACGTCTCGACATAGCCGCCAAGACTAGCGCTCTACTCCTCAGAACGCCTCATTTGAGTCCGAAGCTCGTAGTGCGTCTGATCATGTCGTGATTCGCCCGCAGAGTAAGATCGGGAACGATGTCTGTTCGCGTTGATGTGTGGCTCTGGAGCGTTCGTGTATTCAAGACGCGCTCGGCCGCAAACTCCGCATGCCAACGAAAGAACGTTCGCGTAAATGGCAACATCGTCAAACCCAGTCGAATCGTTATCGCCGGTGATCGCGTGGTCGCCAAGACAGCGCATTCGGTGCGGACGCTCGAGGTGGTCAAGACACCAAAGAAGCGAGTTGGCGCGCCGGTAGCTGCCGAGGCCTACATCGATCACAGCCCACCGCCTGAGCCGCGTGCGGTCAGACTTGCGCCCCCGGCCATTCGCGAACCGGGAACCGGGCGTCCTACCAAGCGCGACCGCCGCCAAATCGACAAGTTCAAACGAGGAGAGCGTTAAGAATGGCAATGGTGAACCTCGATCCGAAGAACTTGCCCGAACCGCTGCTCGAGTTCTTGACCGAACGCCACTTGGCGACCTTGACGATCGTCAAAGCTGACCACACTCCCCATGTCACCCCGGTGGGGGTCACCTACGAGCCAGACATTGCGCTGGCTCGCGTCATCACGTGGGCAGATTCATGGAAGGCCAAACACGTCGCATCGCTCGGCGTGGCCCAAGTGGCGGTCTGTACCGTCGACGGCGGTCGCTGGATCACCCTCACGGGAACAGCGTCGGTTACCAACGATGCCGATGCGGTAGCCGAGGCGGTCAGGCGTTACACGGAGCGCTACCGGGCACCGAAAGAGCGAGATGATCGCGTCGTCATTGAAATTTCTGTCGAACGAGTGCTCGGACGGGCCTAAGCAGCGCGTTGTTGAACGGGAACGTCAACGGCCTTCACAATTTGCACACCGACGATGTCGTTCTGGTTGCCATTGATGCTGTCGCGATCCGATTCAGCGACGAGCACGATCCCATGGTTGGGGAGCTCTTGAATTTGGAGAACCTCCACCCAGCCACGCGGCTCCTCAGCGTTTCGATTGACGACATCTCCCGGGAGAACGTCGCGCATTCGAACCTTCATCACTTGAACCATGTTTCGCTGCATATGGAACTAGTCGGCCGCATGGGTGGCCGCCTTTAGGTTCGGAGCCAGTCGGCGTACCGCTCGGTGAGAATTGGCATGAGCCACCACGACAAGATCGCCACCCCGCCAGCGTTGCCGATGAAGGTCGCAAGCGGGCCCGGCAGATCGGGCGCGATCAGGTCACGAATGAAGCCCAAGAACAACGCGGTGGGGTAGAGCGCGAGCAGAACGAGGGAAGCTTGTTTCCACGTTCGCACCGGGCGACCTGCGCCCAACCCAAACCAACCAGCAAAGCCCCCAACGACATTGAGTTGGCGCTCGGTCGCCAGAAGAGGACGTAGGCCTTCGAGCGCAGCTTTGCGTTCGGGCGATTGGAGCCAGCGGTCTAGCGAGGCGCGGTCGACAAAGGAGAACACGATGATCGTGTCGTCCTGGACACCGGATTCGGCAGGAAAAAGATCACAGCGAATGAAACCGTCGAATTGTGAAACGACGCTCAACAGGTCCTGGTATTGCGCGGCAAAGGCAGCCTCGACCGACTCGACATCGAAGATGCCCGGAGGTTCATCTGGTTCTGATCGCAACCGGAATGATGCAACCGCTGTGACGGAGTCTTCGAGGTTACGGGTAGCGAGCACCTGCTCGGTCGCTGGTCCGTCAAAGATCGTCGGACCCGTTGCAATGATCGACGCACGTTCTGAGCTGTTGAGCCATTGGTTGAGGAGTTCATGCGATTCAAATTCGTAGACGACTACCCACTCGTTCGGGTGTTGTGGGCCCGGCGGTTGAATCTCACTTCGGACATAACCATCGGCGAGGGAAGCCATCTTGGTGATCTTGTCGAGCCATGCCTGAGCCCGGCGATCCTCGTTCTGCCGCGGCCGGCGCGCAACGACGACCGTGGCACTCATCTCGGTGGTCATGATCGTAAGTCTAGGAAAGGATGTGAACACTTTGTGATGCTCACCATGTGGGGAAATTGCGCTTGGTTTTGAACGAGTTGCCTCTCCATATGAAGACCTCAACTAAGCGCATCGTTATTGGCCTCACCTGGGGGTCGGCAGTCATTGCCTGGATCCTCTATCAACGCTCGACAGGACTCGGTACCTTGGGCTCTCTTCAGAGCTTTATCGATATTGCCAGCGGAGCATGGTGGGCATTCCTCGCTTTTATCCTGATCTACGCAATTCGTCCTCTCGTTCTCTTCCCAGCGACACTGCTGACCCTCGCAGGTGGCCTGCTCTTCGGACCGGTCATCGGGGTCGCTGCAACCGTGGTTGGCGCAAACGCCTCAGCAATGGTCGCCTACTGGGTAGCTCGAAACCTCGGCTTTGAGCCTTCCGAAGACGAAGAGGCGGCCGGCCTCTTGAAGCGCTGGTCCAACCGCATGCGTGAAGAGAGCTTCGTCACCGTTCTCCTCATGCGATTCGCCTTCCTTCCCTATGACCTCGTCAACTACGCTGCAGGCTTCCTTCGCATCCGTCCACTCGCGTTCCTTGTCGCTACCGCACTTGGCTCGCTCCCAGGCACGATCTCGTTCACCCTCGCTGGCGCTTCGATCACGTCGCTTGAAGATGGGCCGTCGGGAATCGATACGAACGTGCTGATCGCTTCTGCGGTCATCTTCGTTGCCAGCTTGGTGATCTCACGTGTGGTCAAGAAGCGCAACGGTTCAGGCGTCACCCCCGACGCTTCAGAATCGCTTCTCGATGCTCCCGAGGATGTGCCAGTACGTGAGGTTCAACTCACCCACTAGAGTCCCTAGCCGCTGATGCCCTGGCAGATTAGTTCGACCGTCTGCAAGCTCAACACATCTTCGGTGAGCTCGATCCACGATTCGCCGACGAGACCGACAAAAGCACCGGAGCCATCCGGACGGTTGAGGGTGAGGTACGTCAACCCGTTCTCACACTGACCCACCGCTAGTTGGTCGACGATCACCTCTGTCGATGTTGGGTTGTAGCTGCATCGGTCGATGCTCTGTGAGGGTGCTGCGCTCAAGATCGCCTGACAATCGGCGATCGACCCGAACTCCTGCAGAGCTATCTCGTCGAGCTGTTCGAAGTCTCCAATGTTCTCGATCACGACCGACTCGCCGTCGATTTCGATTGAGAGGTCTTCTTGCTCGAACGTGGGTCCGTCCGGACCGGGTGCGCCTTGGGCTTGGGTCTGGCCCGCCTCGATCGCCGGGTTTGGGATCGGGCCTTCACTGGAGATCACGTCGTCACCCGCAGCGCAGCTCGCGGCTACGAGCGCGACGGCGGCAATGGCACCCGTGAGCTTTGCATTTCTGGCCATTCGTGGGGTTTCGGCGTAAAGAGGCCCAACCCTGAGGGTTATCCGAGGCGCAGATTCGCAAGAATCTCCTCGATCAGATGTTCTTGAGCATCAGCGATCCCAGCTTCGGGGCCGATGAGCGCAGCAGCGAGAGTGAATCCAGCGTCTTCTCGCGTCCACAACCGGACGTTGCCTACGAGTAGCGACTCGCCCTCGTACATCGTCCAGCTTCGCCCGCCGGCTGTGAGGCCGCCCGCTTCGATCAGCTCGAAGTCGAATTGAGTGGCAAACAGGTTTACGAGCTGCGCCTCGCCGGCAGGCGCAGCCTGTTGAAGGAGGACGAGCTGGTCGGCAATGCTGGCGTCGTCGCGCACCGAAGCGCCGAACCCCTGGTCGGACCAGCCCTCGGGGCGGACGCCAAGAATACCGAGCTGTGACTCCTGAAACGGTTCGAGGACGGTGCCTTCGAGGCTCGGGGCAACAAACGGCGGCGGTTGGCTGGACTCGAGGCACGCGGTATCAACCTCGGCGCCAGGGGCAGCGAAGAACGCAAGCGCAAGGTCGAGGCCGCACTCGTCGGAGGTGACCGCGTGGCCCTGGTTTGGGTGAACGATGTTCTGGCTGTTGGTCAGTCCAGGCTCGACCGCATCGGCAAACGATGGAGGAGTAATCGGGTCGTATTCTCCCGAGAGCAGCAGAGCTGGGACATCACTCTCGACCGGTTCGTTATCTGCAGCCGGAGCTTGTCCGCTCGGGAACGCTGCACAAGTATCTGCCCAGACTTCGGCTGCGGTCGACGACGGGATGAACGTCTCATCGAAGAACTCGTTTCCGGTCAGCTGGGCCTGAAATGCACCCTCGGGGATCGCCTCAGGGTTGTAGTCATGGCACATCACGGCCTGAAAGTGGCCGTTTGAAACGAACTGCGTATTGGTCACCTGCACTCCGACGAGGGTCTCGAGAATGGTCGTCTCGCCGTTCTCGAGTTCTTCGACGAGCGGGGGAAGTGCTCCAAAGGCAACCGGGGCATACAGCGCGTTGAAGATCACGCCTGCGAGACGGGAGTCATCGACGATTGCGTCGTAGCTATCGAGGCTCAGCTGATCGATCGCCTCGACTTCAAAAGGATCGCTCGCAGCTTGGTCGATGATGGCGAACAGACGATCTTCGAGGTCGGGGAACTGGTCTGCGCACGCCGCATCGGACGAACAGCCCTCAAAGAAGCGTTCGAGCGCTCCTTCGAACGTCGTAGGCACAGCGGCCAACGACCCGAGCGACGTATCGACTGGTTGGACCGAGTCGAGCACGATGGCGGCAACACCATCGGGGTGGGTTCGCAGAATCTCCTGGCCCAAACGCGTGCCATAGGAAATGCCGAGGACGTTCCATTCGTCCAGGTCGAGGGCTAGGCGAACCGCCTCTGCGTCGTTCGCCGACGAAACCGTGTTGTACGCCGTGAGGTCTGCGCCCTCACCGATCAGGCGCTCCGCGCACGCCTCGAAGGCCTCGAGCTGGGAGTTCACCTCCGAGTCGAAATCTGGGTCTTGTTCGAGGATTTCGAGAGAGTGATCCACCACCTCTTCGCACTCGAGATCGACTTCGGAAATGGCAGAACCCCGCTGAGAGAACACGACGAGTGGATGCTCATCGATGAGCTGACCCCACCGGTCGCCGAGACCGAACTCAAGTCCACCGAACAGGTCGCCTCCCGGCCCGCCTTCGAGGTAGACGACCGGGGTGCTGTCGGGAGTTTGATCGTTCGTGATGGTGGCGACATGGAGCCGGACGGTGTCGGGGTCGCTCGCGTCGTCCCAGTTCTGAGGAACGTCGACCCAACCGCACTCGGCATCGAAGCCATCTTCAACAAGGAACTCACAACGGTCAGATTCAAACTCGACGTCGAAGCTTGCGGGCTCGATCGGGCTCGCGTTTGCGGACTCCGTTGTCTCTTCTGACTCCGTGGCTTCCGATTCGGTCGCTTCGCCAGCCTCGGTTGTCTCGTCGCCGCCAGTCGCTCCTTCATTGGTAGACGCACTCGACGAGCAAGCGCTCGCAAGAACGCCGAGAGCGAGCAATACGGACAGAAGACGTCGGTAGCCAGGTAGTCCCCAGCGCCGCCATGAGGTCGTAGTCATCCACTTACTCTACCCCTACTCCTGTTTGGCAAGGATTAGCCCCATTGGGGGTGGAGTATCACCTCGCTCGGGCCGACGCCAGGGGCGTTCATTTGGTCAGAACTTCCCCAATCCCGCGGCACACTAGTGACATGACCGTTGTAAAGATCAATGCACTAGAGATTCCACCCAACGCTGGCGACGAAATCGTGAAGCGTTTCACCGCTCGCATGGACAGCCTCGCCGATGTTGCTGGCTTTCTCGGATTCGAGCTGCTCCGTCCAACCAGCGACACCGAAACCCGCTGGTTTGTATACACGCGTTGGAGTGATCAATCCGCTTACGAAGCCTGGCGGGACGGCGACGGAGCGCGAGCAAGTCACGCAACAAAAGAGGGAGAGGAGCCTCGCGCGCCAGTGAGCATGGGCGCCACGTTGCTCGAGTTCGAAGTTGAAGTCGAGGTTGGACCGAGCGAGGCGTAAGGTCGACCCATGGCAACGAACATCGACTCCGAACTACTCGACGCTGCGCAACGTCTGCAAGACGACACCATCGAACTTCGCAGGATGATCCATGCCGAGCCTGAGATAGGCCTCGACCTGCCGAAGACTCAAGCCAAGATCGTCGACGCGATCAGCGGGCTGGGCCTCGACATCAGCCTCGGCACATCGACCACTTCGGTCGTTGCCGATCTCGACACCGGGAGACCAGGGCCAAAGATTCTGCTTCGGGGTGATATGGATGCGCTCCCTCTGCAGGAAGACAACGAGTTCGAGTTCCGTTCGACGATCGAAGGCGCAATGCACGCGTGTGGGCACGACGCTCACGTGGCCATGCTGGTTAGCGCTGCGCGTTTGCTCTCCGAGAACGTCGATTCACTGTCCGGCTCGGTGCGGTTCATGTTTCAGCCCGGCGAAGAGGGCTACCACGGCGCGAAGTACATGATCGAAGAAGGCGTGCTCGACGATGTCAGCCGTGCGTTCGCGATCCACATCACGTCGAGCTACCCGAACGGCAGGATCGCGACGCGGCGCGGGCCTTTGCTTGCGAGCGCGGACAAGTTTGAGGTCACGGTAAGTGGTGGCGGCGGTCATGCATCTGCACCGCACAACTGCGTCGACCCGGTTCCGCCCGCTGCAGCAATGGTCGGCGGCTTCCAAACAATTCTCACTCGGGATCTCGATCCCAATGACTCAGCGGTCCTTACGGTCGCCCGCATCGAGGCTGGTACCACCCACAACATCATTCCGGCGTCGGCATACCTCGAGGGTACGATTCGCACGTTCGACGAAGACGTTCGATCGACCATCCACGAAGGCGTTCAACGGGTGTCATCATCGATCGCCCAGGCACACAAGTGTTCCTGCAACGCCGACATCATCAGGGGCTACCCGGTCACGTTTAACAACACGGTCGAGGCCGAACGAACAGCGACGGCCGCCCAGCAATTGCTCGGGGCCGAAGAGTTCGATTGGCTCGACGAACCGCTGTTTGCGGCAGAAGATTTCAGCTACGTCCTCAATGAGGTGCCCGGCGCCATGGCAATGCTCGGAGCGTGCCCGGATGGCGAAACGCCCGACCAGGCAGAGCCTAATCACTCGAACCTCGTGGCATTCAACGAATCAGCCCTGTAC
>CAZHUR010000019.1:7288-14970 GCA_964535395.1 uncultured Acidimicrobiales bacterium | reverse complement strand
ACCTAGAGGCGGTCTACGACATCCACACCGAGAGTGCTGAGGCTGTCGCATCGGAGTTGGGTTGTCACCGTGCTGACAGCGTCGAGGAGGTCCTGTCTTCCGACATCGAAGCGGTGGCGATCGCTACGAGTACCGACACCCACGTCGACCTGGTGATCGCCGCAGCAGAAGCCGGCAAGGCGATCTTCCTCGAAAAGCCGGTTTCGCTCGACCTCGCAGAGATCGACCGTGCGGTCGAGGTCATCGACACGACCGGTGTGCCGATCCATATCGGATTCAACCGGCGCTATGACGCTGCCCACGCGGCGGTGCAACAGGCTGCTGCCAGCGGTTCACTCGGTGAGCTTCACATGCTGAAGATCACGAGCCGTGATCCGGCGCCGCCGCCCATCGAGTATGTGAAGGTGTCGGGCGGCATGTTCGTCGACATGACGATCCACGACTTTGACATGGCGCGCTTCGTCACCGGCAGCGAGATCTCCGAGGTATTCACAAAGGCAGCTGTTCGAGTCGACCCTGCGATAGGAGAAGTCGGAGACGTCGACACAGCGATCCTCGTTCTCACCCACGAGAACGGCTGTATCACCACCATCGATAACAGTCGCCAAGCTGTCTACGGCTATGACCAGCGCGTCGAGGCGTTCGGATCGGAGGGCATGGCAGTTTCGGAGAACCCCAGGTCGCACACGACCGAGATCCATACCGCCGAGGGCACTCGACTGGAGACGGTGCCCTACTTCTTCATCGAGCGGTACATCCCGAGCTATCTCGCTGGATGGATGGCGTTTCGTGACGGCCTCGAATCCGGCTCGATGCCGATCAACATTCGCGATGGCCGAGCACCGCTCGTAGCCGGCATTGCCGCACTGACGTCGCACGCCGAGGGCCGACCGGTCAAAACCACCGAAGTCGACCAATGAAAACAGAATCGAGTAGCTGATGAGTGATCAATCGCTAGATGAGACTCAGCCGTATCGGCACGGATCCTTCGATGGTCAAACGTGCGTGATCACCGGAGGCTCCCAGGGCCTCGGCAACGCCGTCGCGCACCTGATGAAGGCAAGGGGAGCGCAGAACATCATGTTGGTCGGGCGTGACCAAGCCAAGGGTGACGCGGCCGCCGCCGAGCTCGACGGCGATGGGTGCAACGTGTCGTTCTTGTCTTCTGACGTCGGCTCATCGGAGGGCGTCGAGGCCATCGTGTCCGCGGTCGACGAACGCTATGGCACCGTCCATGCAGTCGCTTCATGCGCAGCAGCGACCTGGCGGGGGTCTGTCTGGAACACAACCGGGGACATGTGGGACGAGATGCTCGCCATCAACGTGCGAGCCAACGGTCTGCTCATCACCGGCATGGCCAACCTGATGGCCCGCGACGACGTGAAGGGCACGATGGCGCTCGTCGGGAGCATTGCTCACCACGGCGCGATCGGTGAACTGTTCCCGTACATCGTGGCCAAGCACTCCCTGGAGGCAATGGTTCGCCACGCTGCCTACTCACTACGGATGGAACAAATTCGAGTCAACCTGATCAACCCCGGTTGGATGGATACGCCCAACGAGGATGTCGTACAGAAGAAGTTTCACGATGCGCCTGACGACTGGCTTGAGAAGGCTGAGGCAGAGCAGGCGTTCAAACGAATCCTCAAGCCGGAAGAGGTGGCGCGAGGCATCTGCTTCATGCTGAGTGGCGAGTCCGGAATGATGTCCGGAGCGTCGATCGACTTTGACCAAACCATGCCCGGCCAAGGTCCGGCAGCACCCTTCGAACCCGTACCCCGACACTTCCCATGGGAGAACTTATGAGCAACTCACTCGTCCGCAACGCCGGAGGGGATGGTGTCCGGATCGATGTCACTCCCGAGTCGGCGGATTGGCGCTATCTCAGCTTCTCGAACGTGCAGCTAGCGTGCGGTGCCACCCACACCGACCAGCGCGACGATCAGGAGACAGCGATCGTTCCGCTCGGTGGTGGTGGCGTCGTCGTTGCTGGTGGCGAGCAATTTGAGCTGAGTCGAACGAGCGTGTTCACCGAGATGCCCTCGATTGTGTATGTCACGCCCGGAGATGGCATCGAAGTGACCGCGGGTGAAGACGGGTTCGAGTTCGCTATCGGTTCGGCTTCTGCTGAGGGGATGTACCCGACTCGCCTGATTCGCCCCGACGAGATGAAGAGTGAGGTGCGAGGTGGCGGTGCTTCACAACGCCAGGTAAATCACGTGCTCGCGCCCCCGGTCGACGCGGAGAGACTGATCCTCTACGAGGTATACGTGCCACGTGGAATGTGGTCGGGGTGGGCGCCTCACCGTCACGACGGCGTCGACGGCTCGCCGTATCTCGAAGAGACGTACTACTTCCGCACCGATCCAGGAAATGGCTTTGTCATGCATCGCAATTGGGCCCCCGAAGACGGCTTCGACGAGACGGTCGTGCTTCACGATGGCGATACCGCGCTCGTACCGAAGGGCTATCACTCGAGCGTGGCGTGTCCGAGCTCAAACATGTTCTTTCTCAACTACCTCGCTGGTGACCTTGTCGATAAAGAGCGCTCGACCCCGCCGTGCTTCGATGAAGGCCATACGTGGATCCACGACGCATGGGAAAACGGCGACGAGGGTGCCTGGACCCAGCCCGTGATGCAGACCCCGAACCTGAACAACCCCGGCGGGCTGCCACTCGACGCGATCGACGGGGAGGTCCCCGACGACCCCTACCGAGTCTCCGGTGAGAAGCCGGTCGAGGGAGGGAGCTGACGTGTTTGACCTTACGCCCGGAAAGATCCGGGGGATCGACGAGCTATGCACCGACGATGGTGTGTTCGCCGTTCTGGCAATCGATCACCGCGATTCGTTCCGAGCGGTGATTGAAGGTGAGGTATCGAACGAGGAAATCACCCAGTTCAAAATCGACCTCGTGAGCGGTGTGGGACCCCAGGCCAGTGGAGTGATGCTCGAGCCTGAGTATTCGTTACCGCAGCTGATCAACGCTGGTGCTTTCACCGGCAGCCAGGGTTTTATGGCAGCACTCGAGGCGCAGGGTTACATGCAAGATCCTTGGGCTGGCCCGACCACGATTATGGACGGGTGGTCGGTAACAGCTGCCAAAAACATGGGTGCGTCTGCTGCCAAGTTGCTGCTGCCATATCATCCGGACCGACCCGAACATGGCGAGGCGCAGCGAGCCTTCGTAACCAACGTGGCCGCTCAGTGCGTCGAGCTGGACCTGGCACTCTTGGTCGAACCCGTCGCCTTTGGCATGGATAACGATCGACGTCCCGAGATCGTTGTCGAGACGGTACGTCAGCTCACCGACCTGCCGATCGACGTGATGAAGGTGGAGTTTCCTGGCAACCCCGACGACCGAGACGGTTGGGCCGAGGCTTGTGCGGCGGTTGACGCCGCGTGTCGTCAGCCATGGGTACTGCTGTCTTCTGGGGTCACATTCCCCGAGTACCGAGATCAGCTGAACGTCGCTTTCGAGCATGGCTGCTCAGGGTTCACCGGCGGTCGTGCTGTGTGGAGGCCCGCTACCGACGCTGCCCATACAGATCGAAGCACTGTAATTTCGACCGTCGTCTCAGATCAGTTCGCCGAACTGCGAGCGCTTGCGGTCTCCAAAGCGCGCCCGTGGCGCGAGGTAAGCGGTTCGTAACTCCTCGACGCACTGCGCGGGTAAAGCGCTGCTGATTCGGTACTCTCGGGGAATGACTCAATCGACAAATGTGCGGATTACGAGTGCATTTCGACTGCGATTGGTAGCGCTTTTTGGCGCGCTTGCGATCCTCGCAGCGGCGTGTGGCGTGCCCGATGACATCGCAACCGAACAGGAGGACGAGGTAACGCTGGAGACGCTCACTCCCATCGCCCCGGCGGACACCCCCGAAGAGGACGTCGAGGGCGACACCGACGACGACAGCGACGGGACCACCACCTCATCGACCTCGACGACGACCGAGGACACCAGCACATCGGAACCAGAGGAAACAACGACCTCAGGGCCCGAAGACGATGAGGTAGAAGCTCCGGCCACATCTGAGTCTGAAACCGAAAACACGACCGAAGCGCCGGCTCCTGACGAGACGACGACCACGACCGAGACGACGACCACCACCGAGGCCGTCACAACTACCGAAGCGTCGACTTCAGCCGCGCCCGACACCGAAGCCCCACCGCCGCCCTCGAATCGCGCGCTGACACAAATCGAGTTCGACCTTGAGGTCGTTGCCTCGCTGTCGCGACCGGTCGCCTTTGCAACTCGACCCGGCACCAACGACGTTTTCATCGTCGAACAGTCTGGGCGCATCGTCCGATTGCCCGACGGCACAGCCGCCGGCGCCGACACGACACTCGATATCCGAGGGTCGGTCAGCCTTGGAAATGAGCAGGGCCTGCTCGGATTGGCCTTCTCGCCTGACGGTGGCCGCCTCTATACAAACCATACGAACACCTCTGGCACGACGGTCATCACCCGCTACACGATGTCCGGGACGAGCGCGACCGCCGCCGAAGTCCTGCTGACGGTCAGTCAGCCCTTCGGCAACCACAACGGTGGTCAGCTGGCATTTGGACCCGATGGCTTTCTCTACATCGGTATGGGCGATGGAGGTAGCTCCGGCGATCCCCAGGGCAACGGCCAGAACCCGAACTCATTACATGGCTCGATCTTGAGAATCGATGTATCGGGGGCCAGCGGCTACACGATTCCGTCGAGTAATCCGTTCGTGGATGGTGGCGGTGCACCCGAGGTGTTCATCTGGGGAATCCGCAACGCCTGGAAGTTCGGTTTCGACGCCGCAAACGGCGATCTCTGGATTGCTGACGTTGGTCAGGACCGACAAGAAGAGGTAACCCTTCTTCGCTCAGGAACCGGCAGCGGCGCAAACCTTGGATGGAATCTCGTCGAGGGAACCGAGTCCTTCCGTGGTCTCGCGGCACCCGCCGGCCACGTTGGACCGATCATTGCCTATGCACACGGCTCGGGTCGATGCTCGATCACCGGTGGCGAGGTATACGGCGGTAGCGACATTCCTGGGTTTGCGGGCACCTACGTGTACGGCGACTTCTGCACAGGCGAGGTCTTTGGCTTTCGAACCAATGGCAACGGCAACCCACAACGTCTGGACCTAGCCGCCATCGACCAACTAACCGGTTTCGGTGTGGACCTCGACGGCGAGATCTTCATCCTGAGCCGCAGCGGCGGGGTGTTTAAGCTCACAGAGCGCTAGGTCGCCGGGTTTCCTTTTCGTCAAGACCCTGTGGAAAAGTCCCTAAATTTGGTAGTTCGGGGCCGTCCGGCCTATTAGAAAACCGTCGATACCGACGATTTTTTCTACATGGCAAAGATTCTCGTGACATGTTCGAGCTGTATCGAAGACATTCCATTGCGTACCGACGAGATCTTTGGTCGCATGTGCACCAACAACGGTGATGCAGAGTATCGCTTCACCTGTCCCGAGTGCGGTGAGATCATCATTAAGCCAACGTCTGCCCACATGGTTGAGACCCTAGAGGCAGCCGGTGTGAAGGTTGAATTATGGGACCTGCCCGCGGAACTCTTTGAGTCTCACGATGGACCGCAACTCACCCACGAATACCTTCTCGACTTCCACATCAAGCTCGGTGATGATGCCGGGGTCGCCGAAGCGATCGATCAGCTTCTGATTTAGACGTTCCGCTTTGCGCGCGATCGTAAATAGAGGCCAGCTCCAGTTGCGAGTGCTCCTGCGCCCGCTGCGATAGCTCCGACGCGCACCTGGTCGTTCGCCCGGTCGAGTGGCGTGGTCGTGGAGAACGATCGAATCTCCCAACCACGTTCTTCAGCGACGCGCGCAAGACTCCGATCAGGATTGACCACGATGGGGTATCCGACCGCTTCGAGCATTGGTAGATCGGTGATCGAGTCGGTGTAGGCGTAGCACTCGTTGAGGTCGAGGTCATGCTCAAGGGCGAAGGCTTCCATCGCGTCGACCTTGTATGGGCCGTATGAGTAGAAGTCGACGCCCCCGGTGTACTTGCCGTTTCGATCCGTCTCGGCAATGGTCGCTACTGCACCGTCAGCGCCGATGTATTTCGATAGCGGCACCACGACCTCTTCAGGTGAAGCCGAGACCATGAACACCATGTGCCCAGCTGCTTTGTGAGCGGCGATTTCGTCGAGTGCCTCTTGGTACACGATTGGGTCGATGACATCTTCGAGTGCTTCGGTGACGAGGTCGGAGACGTGTTGTTGGTCCCAACCAGTGCAAAGCTTCAGCGCGTTGTTGCGCATGTCTTCCATACGGCCATGATCTGCGCCCAAGTACTTAAATACCGCCCGACCCCAAAGAGAGCGCAAGATCAGGCGAGTGTTGATGAGACCAGCGTCGCGGAGAGTCGAACCGAACGCGAAGAGGGCAGCGTCGGCGATAGTGGTTTTATCGAGATCGAAGAATGCTGCGGCGCCGAGGGCGGCCGGAACGTCTGGTTCGCCCATATGTCTAGGTTACGGCCCGACCGGACGCGATCGCGGTTATAACCATGCGAACGTCGTCACCCCTCGTGGGAAGAGCCGGGTCTGGTCTAGGTTGACATGTGGATGAGACCACTAGATGACGTCACGGTGATTGAAGTCGGCAGCTGGATGGCTGCTCCCTCGTGCGGAGCTCTCCTCGCCGACATGGGTGCCATGGTCATCAAGGTGGAGCCGTTGTCGGGTGATCCGATGCGCAACATGCAGCGGCCCGCAAAACTGCCCGATGAGTTGAGGTCGTACGACTATCAGTTCGACGTGACCAATCGGGGAAAGAAGTCGGTGGCGATCGACCTGACCGCCGACCGAGGTGCAGAGCTGGTCAGTCGGTTGGTCGCGTCGGCCGATGTGTTCTTGTGCAATCTCTTGGTTGAGCGCCAAGTGCGTTTCGGACTTGACCCCGAGGCTCTGCTGCGGGTCAATCCGAAGCTTGTGCACGCAACCCTGACCGGTTACGGAACGACCGGTCCGGAGGCTTGGAGGCCCGGCTATGACGTCACCGCGTTCTTTGGGCGCTCCGGTCTCTACGATGCAATGCGCGAAGGCCCCGATGGAGACGTCCCGATGGCTCGACCGGCACAGGGTGATCACACGACTGGGCTCGCCCTCTTTGGTGCGATCATGGCCGGACTGCGCATGGTCGAACGCAGTGGGGAAGGACAAGTAGTCGAGTCGTCGTTATACGAGACTGCAGTCTGGACCCAGGCAACCGACTACAGCGTTGCAGCGGTCGACAAGGCACCGCTTCGCCAACGGGCGCGAGACAGCCAGATCATCGCCACCGCCAACCGCTACCCGTGTGGTGATGGGAAGTGGCTGGTGATCCAAATGCCCAACGAATCGGCGTGGCCTCTGCTGGCTCGAACGATCGGCGCTGAACACCTGCTCGAAGACGAACGATTTGTCGACCTGCGCAGCCGCTTTAGGAACATGCCCGTGTTGGTAGCGGCGATCGACGAGGCGCTTTCGGTAAAGAGCCGGGATGAGTGGGGCCAGCTCTTCGATCAGGAAGGGTTGATCTGGGGGCCGGTCCTCGGTATTCACGAGGTCGTGGCCGACCCCCAAGCCGAGGCGCTGAATTTGTTCCCGACGTTGGAGAGCCCAGAGATTGGCGAGTATCCCACCGTTGCGAACCCTCTCAAGTTCAAGACCGCCGATGTGGGCCCGCTTGGACC
>CAZHUR010000019.1:4204-7188 GCA_964535395.1 uncultured Acidimicrobiales bacterium | reverse complement strand
CGTCCACGGCCTGCGGCGAAACCGAGGCCCAGGAGGGCAACCGCTCCCACTGCGACGAGCAGGATCAACGTGCCGTTGCTCGAGCTTGCTGTGTCGACATCATCGACCTGTGCGAGAGAGTCCGGCGCGTTTTCGGTGTCGTTGTTATCAACTTCGACCTCGGCCCCGTCTACTTCTGGCTCGGGCTCTGGATCAACGTCCGGCGTGAAGGCCACGACCTGTCCAGTGCCGTCGGTTGGGTCGATCGCATCGCCACGATCTCCGCCGAAGATCGACTCCAAAATACCTTCGTCGTCTCCATCACGTTCGCAGGCGTACAAGCCGGTTCGGCCAGTGGCATCACGAACATTGGACACTTCGCCCAAGCTTTCATCGAAGCCAAAGGTTGGGTCAGCGGTCATTTCCGCTGGGTCGAGGTAGGTGTTCATTCGGGTGAGATATGGAGCGGTCTCGGTCTGGGCTTGGAGCCATGGGTGGTTGAAGTCCCCGGGCTCGACGGCTTGCGCGTACTCGGTGATGAATGCATGGCCGTTCTCGAAGGCGTTCGCCCGTTGCTGCACGAGGAAGTTGTAGTCGTTGCCGCCGAATGGGAAGAAGGTGATCTCTTCGGTTGCGATTTCCATCTCGCCGAAGTTGGTTGGCACTGCGCGGTGGTCGCCGAAGAGCCATACCCAGATCGGCATCTCGGGCTGTGCTGCCACTGCGGTGAGTTGGATCGGGATGGTTGGCTCGGTGCCGGGGTAGGTGATTTCGATCGGTTGGATCGACTCCGCGGTTTCTCCGTCGAGCAGTCGCATTGCGATGAAGGCCATCTCTTGGTCGACGTAGATGTCGATGAGGGGTTCCATCTCCGGGGTGACCTGGTAGTCATTGTCGCGGAGCCAGTCGATTAGAGCGTTCGGGTCGGCCGAACCAATCACATCGAAGCCGAACGGGCCGACTTCGCCGCTGGCAAAGATCTCGACCCCACCATCTTCGGCTGCTTCTGCAACTTCGTCGGTAGCAAACTGAATGTCCAGTGCGCACTGAGGAACCTCGGGTGCGATGAACCGCACGTCTGTCATCTGGTGGAGTTCGTCAAAGACGAGTTGGCCATCTTCTGGCACTTGTAGTGCGTCGGCATCGATCGCTTCTGGGATGGGGAGGATCCATGAGAAGTCTTCTGCGCTGCCCTGATACAAGATCTCGATCAGGGTGGTGATTGTTTCGTCGTCGTTGGCGGTGAACACGATGCGTTCGCCTGTTTGGTCGACGGGGTCGTTCTGGCAGAAGAAGCCACCGCACGCGCTCGCAACCCCGGACCAGGCCACGATGACCAATCCAACCACTGTGAGGATGAGAGTTGTCCGTTGAATCGTTGTTCTAATCGACATTGCAGAATCCTTCCGCCGAAGTTGAGTTCCCGTCGGCACTTTTGTGCCTCTGTGTTAGTTCTGACGTTCAGAATCCATCTCTGGTTCCCGGGTGCTTTCAAGAAGTTTTGAGCTAGGAGTGCACGACTTGTCACTAAGCGTGTGCTGACGCGACTATTGGGCCACTGGGCGCTGCTCGGTTCTTGCTCCGGCTCGTCGCCGTCGAGCCAATTACTTTCCCCTCCGATGTTTCGCGCCCACCTGCGGGCAGGGAAGAAGTGATCTGTGTTCTGGTCGGTTCATGCCACCAAAGGTGGCGTTGGCACATCTGTGTTGGCTGCGGCGTTAGCGCTCGAGATGGCAAAGCACGTGACGACGATGGGCGCCGGTGTTGTGCTCGTCGATCTCGGAGGCGATCAAGGAGACATTCTCGGAGTCGATACAAGCGGTCGGCACGGCGTGGTCGACTGGTTGTGCTCGCCCGAACCCGTCGATGATCGGTCGCTAGAGGCGTTGCTCGTTCCGGTGACGCCGGGGTTGAAGCTTCTGCCTTCGGGGCTGAGTGAGTTGGACGCACGGGACGATCTCGACCCGCAGCGAATCTCACAGCTAACCAGCGGATTCGGTGGGCAAGCGCGCGTGGTCTGCGATCTAGGTGTCATCAGTAGGGGCCCGACCAGTCCGCGGTCTCTTATCGGCGCTGCAAGCGACAGGCGTACCTTGGTGATCCGGCCGTGCTACTTGGCGCTGCGACGCGAGAGCGAGATTCCGATTACCTTCGACAGCGTCGTCGAGATCTTTGAGGACGGTCGGGCGCTCCGCACGCTCGATGTAGAAGCGGTGATTGGTCAGATGGTGAGCGCTCGGGTGCGCGTCGACCCCGCAATCGCGCGGGCGGTCGACAGTGGCACACTCGTTTCACGGTTGCCTCGAGCATTGCGGCGTTGTGTAGACGACTTGCTCGCCGAGCATGACGGTGCCAGAGCTGAGTCGTTTGCGGTCGGTCGAAGGACGGTCGACTCGTGGTGACACGAGATCAGAACAGCTCGGTCGAGGACCGCGAAGCCGTCATTCGTCTGATTCACGACGAATTCTGCGCGCAGGGAGAGCCGCAATCGTCAAGCGCTCATCGCACGCTCGACGAGCTGGCGTTGAGCTACGCGCCGCTCGCCACCGCCGAACGAAGGGCCGTGATCGTGGGTGAGGTGCGAGCTCGTATCGATGGGCTTGGGCCACTCCACGAATTTGCGGGCGACCCGTCGGTGACCGAGATCATGGTCAATCCATCCGGGGAGGTGTGGGTCGAACAGGGGGGTGTTCTGAGCAACACCGGACGCATGGTCGCTACTGCGGAGGTCGAACACCTTCTGCGTCGGTTGGCAGCTCAAGGTGGTCGACGTATCGACCTTCGCACACCCAGTGTCGACGTGCGTCTCGAAGACGGGTCCCGGTTGCACGGGATCATCCCTCCACTCGCTGTCGACGGCCCCTGCGTAACGATCCGTCGCTTCCTCCAACAGAGCGTCACCCTCGACCACATGTGCGAGCAACCCGCAGCTGAACTGCTCCGAGGAGCCGTAGATGATGAGCGGACGGTCATCGTCGCCGGAGCTACCTCTTCGGGAAAGACCA
>CAZHUR010000019.1:0-4104 GCA_964535395.1 uncultured Acidimicrobiales bacterium | reverse complement strand
GTAGATGATGAGCGGACGGTCATCGTCGCCGGAGCTACCTCTTCGGGAAAGACCACCTTGCTGAATGCGCTCGGGAGCCGCATTACACCCGGCACTCGAATCATCACGATTGAGGACGCAGCCGAGTTACAGCTCGGCGGAGATCACGTCGTGCGTCTTGAAACCAGGGCAGGAAACGAAGGAGTAGCCGAGGTCGACATTCGACAACTGATTCGTCACGCCCTGCGGATGAGACCCGATCGGATTATCTGCGGCGAGATGCGTGGGGCAGAAGCGTTGGACCTTGTCCAGGCAATGAACACCGGACACGTCGGCTCGATGTCGACAGTCCACGCAAACACGCCAGTAGATGCTCTTCGTCGCATCGAGACAATGATGTTGATGGGCGATGCCGACCTGCCGCTTCGAGCCATCCGTGAGCAGCTCGCATCATGTATCGACCTCGTGGTGATGATGGCTCGTGGGGCCGATGGAGCGCGGCGGGTGATGTCGATCTCGGCCGTGCCAGGCGTTCCCTCCGAAGCGTGGACCCTGAAACCCGTCTACGAATACGGCGAGGTGTCGCGATGAGACGAGACCTGCCCCTCGCACAAGTTCCTCGTGACCGCTCACCATGGCAGAACAGAACAGCTGATGAGTCGGACCAACTCCCCGAAATCGCGCTCCGGCTATCACGAGTGCTGCGCTCGGGCGTCCCGCTCGAGACCGCACTCATCCGGGTCGACGACGACATGGGCCACAGACACTCCACAATTTCGGTGGTCGCTCGACACGTGTCGATCGGACGCCCGATAACCGAGGTGGTGTCGGGTTGGGCACGCCACGCAGAGTCTGACGCCGAACGTCTGTTGGTGGGAGCGATCGAAGTCGGGATCGGCACCGGAGCGGACCTCGCCGATGCACTCGATGCGGTGGGCGAGGCAATCCGTGACGACATCGACCATGACCGAAGACGACGGATTTTGCTCACACACAATCAGATGTCGGCTGGAGTACTCGTGTGCCTTCCTCTTCTGTTCGCGCTGATCTCCTCGATTACCCGAGGTGTGCCGTACACAGGGCTAGTCGGGGTTGGGTTGTTGTTGAGCGGACTTGGGTTCGACGTGTTGGGGTTGCTGTGGATCCGGCGCCTGTTGGCGAGGTTGTCGTGACCTCCTTCTCCACACATCACACCAACTCGATTGTGAAGCAGCGTCGGGCGAAGCGCGAGCTCGCCCATGCCCGCGCAACTGGTCTGCCGACGATCGTGATGCTGCTGAGCCTTGCATCGGCGGCCGGACAGAGCCCACGAACGGCCATTGGATTCGTGGCCCGGCTTGCCGACGTCGTCGGACCGATCGGGGTGGTCGCCCAAGATTTTGCCTCAGTTCATTCGCGGTTAGATCGTGGCGCTTCGCTCGACTCGGCGATTCTCGACATCGGTACAGCACCCGAGATTATTCGCGTGCTCGACCTATTGAGGCGAGCCGAGACAGATGGTGGGTCGCTGCAGTTGCAGTTCGAGTTTTTGCTTCGCGACCTGCGTCGCCAGCGAGCAAACGCACTCGACGAAGCAGCGCAACGGCTCACCGTGTGGATGCTCTTCCCTTTGGTGTTGTGCATCCTGCCAGCCTTCATTCTGCTGGCGGTCGTTCCTCTGCTGATCGAAGCGCTGGCCGGTCTTCCGGGCTGACCAGCACCTCTATCGACGCGCGCCGTGAGGTGCGGTCCTCTCAACGATAAGAAAGAAGCAACCGCGATGTTGCACACCACATTTGCAATCAAGCTGGGACACGTAGTGCGTTCACGGCTCACCGCCGACAGAGGCCAATCGACCACCGAGTACGCACTCCTGTTGCTCGGCGTTGCCGCCATAGCCCTAGCCGTCACAACTTGGGCGACCGGCACGGGCAAGATCGGAGAACTCTTCGATTCGGTAGTCGACTCGATTATCGGGCGCGTCTAATGGTGGGCAGCGGTGAGGGTCGGCGAAGGTTCTCTGAGGACCGGGGTCAGGCCACGTTGGAGTTGGCCCTGATCCTGCCGCTGCTCGTCATCTGTATTGCGGGAATCGTATGGGTCGGCCAGGTCGCCACGATGCAAGTACGCCTCGAGAACGCTGCACGCGAGGGTGCTCGTGCGGCGGCGGTCGAGCCCGATGCAGCATCGGCGGCTGCTCGGTCGGCGGTCGGGCGATCGGTTGGCGACGCGATCGTTTCGGTCAGCGTCGGCTCCGAATTCGTGGAGGTGACCGTGAGTGCCGAAGTAGGCGGCGTCCCCATCATCGGCCTCGGTGAACGCACTCTGGAAGCGGAGGTGTCGATGCGCAGAGAGGACATCAACGAGCCGTAACTCAAACGACGGGTCGCTTTATGTGGGTTGCTCGCATGATCTACACCGAAGACTGGCTACGAAGGTCTGGGTTTGCAGCGCGCCAGATTTGGAAGCCCGAGCAAGATCAGAACGGGTAAACAAAAGCTGCCCAGCAAACTCCCCTGAGCTGGGCATCGGTAAGGCGCATTCATCAATTTGCAAAGCTAAATATCAAAGTGCTCTCCCGCGGGCAAGTAAATTCCTGCTAGGCGACCGCAAGGCGGAACATGGCGAATTGGCAAGAAGCAAGACTCATATCAGTGGCGGGAATCTCGGGTGACACCGAAGCCGAGCAACGGGCAACGTCCGCCCTACTTGCAGTACTGACGATCGTGAGACCGTTCTCTGAGGCACTGCTCAATCCTCTCGGGGCAAGCAGAGCTGACAAGGCCCACGTCGAGGCCTTCCTTGAAACGACATTCAAGACTTCGACAGGCAAGTCGGTCCGCCCGGACGGCCTTATCCGGGTCACCTACGGAAAGCAAGACCCGTGGGTTGCACTTGTTGAGGTCAAGACAGGCAATAGCAAGCTCGACAAGGACCAGGTTGATAGCTACGTGAACGTAGCCAAAGCCGAGGGCTACGACTGTGTACTGACGATCTCGAACGAGATCCCTCCAACGCCCGGGGTTCACCCGTGCGGTCTTAAGCTCCGATCAAACTCCAAGGTCGCGCTAGAACACATCAGCTGGACTCGTGTGCTGACAACTGCGGTAATGGAGAAGATGCATCGCGGTATCGACGACCCCGAACAGTCGTGGATCCTCGGCGAGCTGATTCGATACCTCGAACACCCAAGTTCTGGAGCAATTGGTTTCGACGATATGGGTGAGAACTGGACGGCAGTCCGTGATGCAGCTCGCGAAGGAACGCTCAACAAGAAGAGCGATGGCATTGTTGACATCGCCCAACGCTGGGATCAGCTACTCGGCTACACAAGCCTCAAGCTCGGCGCAGACATCGGAGAAGACGTGCACGAGGTCATACCACGTGCACAGCTGAACGAACCCGAACTACGAACGAAGTCATTCGTTGAGTCGATGGTGCAGACGGCCACGCTTGAAGGCACCCTCCGAATTCCCTACACAATCGCCGACCTCGACGTCTCAGTCGACTTGAAGGCGAGACAGAACATCGTGGAAGCAACCTTCGATGCACCTGGTGATAAGGGAGCAAAAGGCCGCATTGGTTGGCTCGTCAGACAGCTAGCCGAGGCACCCGAACACCTGGTGATCGAGGCATACGCAAAGAACGCTCGCAGCGGTATCGCAGCAACGCTCGAAGACGTCCGCGAAGACTCAACCGTCCTGATCGGCGATGACAAGAAGGACCCGGTGAAGTTCCGCCTTGTCGCACGTAGCGAAATGGGCCTGAGCCGCAGAGCAGGCAAGAAGCCAGGTTTCTCCCAAGGGCTGATCAACGCGATTGAAGCTTTCTACGGGGACATCCTCCAGAACCTCACCGCCTACCAGCCGAAGGCCCCGAAGATCCAACGCAGCCGAGAACGCCCTGCAGAAGTAGCAGCCGAGCCGTTGCCGACAGTTGATCTAATCGAGCCAGACATCGACGAGAAACCAGGTGTGCCCGATGCGCTTCAACGCTGGTCGGTGGATTGGTGAGGAGCTTTCGGGCTTATATTGATGACTCCCGGCAGCAAAATCCTACGCGTCAAGGAATGAACGAAATTGTCGCTGCCGGTACGGTCATGGTGCCTTCCGAGTCAGCGAATAGCCTTGAGTCACTAATTGAGAG
>CAZHUR010000018.1:0-15067 GCA_964535395.1 uncultured Acidimicrobiales bacterium | reverse complement strand
CCTGCGTCCCATGCGTCCACGTATGCAGACGATCTTCCAAGACCCGCAAGCATCGCTGAACCCGCGCATGACGGTCGCGTCGATCATCGGTGAACCGCTCGTCGAACATAACTACGGCAACGCAGAAGAACGCGCCAAACGTATCGACGAACTGCTTCGTCTCGTCGGTCTCGCACCCGAGCACGCGAACCGATATCCGCACGAGTTCTCCGGCGGCCAAAAGCAGCGCATTGGTATCGCACGCGCCATTGCGCTCAACCCCGAGTTCATCGTGTGCGACGAACCAATCGCTGCGCTCGACGTGTCGATCCAGGCCCAGGTCGTGAACCTGCTCGAAGATCTCCAGGAAGAACTCGGCCTCACCTACCTCTTCATTTCTCATGACCTGTCGATGGTTCGACACATTGCCGATCGGGTGGCCGTCATGTATCTCGGCAAGGTCGTCGAACTGGCAGAAGTCGACGACCTCTACGACCGGCCGCTACACCCGTACTCACAAGCCCTGCAGTCGGCGGTGCCCGTGCCCGACCCGGTCGTCGAACGTAACCGCGAACGAGTAATTCTCGAGGGAGATATTCCAAGCCCATCGAACCCACCGAGCGGTTGTCGCTTCCGCACCCGATGTCCGTACGCCCGCAGCCAGTGCGAAACTATCGACCCCGAGTTCCGCGAACTCGAACCAGGGCACTGGGTCGCATGCCACTTCGCGGAAGAAATCCGCGACGATCAAAAGGCCAAAACTGTAGAGCCACCGAAGTACACAACAATTCTTGATGAGACCAACAAGAACGCTGACGGTGAACCCGTCTCGTAAACACACAAGTTGCCGATTCTTCGGCGACGGAGGGAGAAACAAATGAAACGGAAATGGATAAGGCTACTTGGCCTAGTCATGGCACTTGCCATGGTCGCTGCTGCGTGCGGTAGCACCGTCGACGACGTGACCGAGGCTGCCGAAGAAGCGGTTGACGAAGCTGAAGAGGCAGCCGGCGGCGACGATGGTGACGATGGCGATGACGGCGGCGACGATGGTGACGACGGCGGCGGTGACGACGGCGGCGACGATGGTGACGACGGCGGCGAAGCCGCATCAGGCGACGCCGGCGGCGCTGGCGAGCTCGTCATCTTGCAATGGCAAGCAGTCTCACAAGCCAATGGCCTGCTCTCGACGGGAACCAAGGACCTCCTTGCCTCCTCGATCGTGCTTGAGCCACTCGCTGAAATCGCACCTGACGGAACGATCGTGCCGACGCTGACCACCGAGGTTCCAACCGTAGACAATGGCGGCATCGCTGCGGACAACTCCTCGATCACCTGGACCCTTCGAGATGACGTTGTTTGGTCCGATGGCACTCCATTCACCTCCGACGATGTGGTCTTTACGTGGGAGTACTGTTCAGATGAGGCAACTGGTTGTCAGACCCAAGCATTCGAGTTCGTCGACACAGTCGAAGCCGTCGACGACTCCACGGTCACGATTAATTTCAGCGAACCGCAGCCATTCCCGTTTGTGCCTTTCGTCAGCTTCAACAGCCCGATCATTCAGCGCGCACAGTTCGCTGACTGTGTCGGCGAAGCATCGGTTGGCTGTTCAGACCAGAACTTCGCTCCGATCGGCACCGGGCCATACATGGTGACCGAGCTGGTCCCAGAGGACTTCGTAACCTACGAGGTGAACCCGAACTATCGCGGCTTGGACGAAGGCCTGCCCGCCTTTGGCAGTGTCCGTATCGAAGGTGGCGGTGACGCCGAGTCAACCGCACGTTCTGTGCTCGAGATTGGCGAAGCCGACTACGCATGGAACCTCCAGGTTGCACCGGAGATCCTCGCACCGATGGAGGCTGCTGGCATCGGCGCTGTTGCATCAGCGTTTACCGCCAACGTCGAACACATCTTGTTGAACCAAACCGATCCGTTCGCAGATCCTCCTTCGGAAGGCACACCTCATCCATTGTTCGTAGACAACCCTGACCTACACCAGGCATTGTCGATCGCGATCAACCGCGACGAACTGGTAGCAGTGGGCTACGGTCCATCGGGTCGATCAACCTGCAACATTTGGCCAGTCGGTTCTCAGAACAGCACCAACCTCGACGTCTGCCTAGCCCAAGACACCGACGGCGCAAACGCGCTACTCGATGGTCTTGGCTACCTCGACACCGATGGTGACGGCGTACGCGAAGCTGATGGCTTTGGACCACTCGAGTTCGAATTCATTACCTCGACCAACGCTGTTCGCCAGAGCAACCAGGAGCTCATCCAGGCGCACTGGGAAGCAATTGGCGTGCGGGCCAACATGACCAACGCTGACGCTGGCCTCTTCTTCGACGGCACCTGCGCAAGCGACGAGTGCATCTGGAGATTCGGTACTCCAATGCAGATGTTCACCAACGGCTCGTCTAACCCCTGGGGCCCCGGCTACCTGTCCGGCTTTGAAAGCACCAGGATTCCAACGAGTGAGAACAACTGGGGCGGCGAGAACATCGTCCGCTTCGTCAGCCCAGAGTTCGATGCGCTCTCTGCAGAAGCTCAAGCGACCGCTCTCGACGCGGACAACTTCGATGACCTCGTCATTGAATTGAACGACACCGTGTCGTCATCGGCAATCATCCCGCTTATCCACCGTGCGAACACCTCTGGTGTCTCAAATGAGATCCAGGGTGTTGGCGAGCTGAACGGCTGGGATAGCGAGTACTGGAACATCGAAGAATGGACTCGTTCTAACTAGTCCAAGTAGTTAACGATTCCGGTGGGGGTGTGTTGCACCCCCACCGGAACCGCAATGTGTAGTGACAACAGGGAGAGACGTATTTCATGGTGAGATTCTTGATACGACGCATGGCACTCGCCGTCGTGTCTCTGTTTGTGATCTCGATAGCGGTGTTTGCCTTTATCGACCTCGCTCCCGGCGATCCGACTAGCCAGATTCCTCTCACCGTGCCACAAGAAATTCGTGAGCAAATTCGCGAGTCGCTCGGAGTAAACGATCCGCTGCCCACGCGCTACGTCAACTGGGCACAACAAGCTGCGATCAACGAGCCGATCCATGCCTTCGAGCAGGTCACCGGCATCTGCTTCGACGGCGAACGGGTCGACGAAGAAACCGGAGAGACCAGCTGTTTCTCGGACCGTGATCGCATCATCTCGTGGAGTTCAAGATCTCCAGCGATGGACACGATCTATCAACTGCTTCCACAGACGCTGTGGGTGCTTGGCCTTGGCCTGCTCTTCGGTTTCATGATCGCCGTTCCAATTGGAACCCTTCAGGCCTACAAACAATATTCGGTCTTTGACAACCTTGGCACGGTCGTGACGTTGATTGGCTTTAGCGTCCCCGTCTTTGTCATTGGACCCTTACTCATTTGGATCTTTTCGGTCAGACTCGGCTGGCTCCCGAGCTTTTTCACCTCCAGCCAGGAGATCATCTGGACCGACCTGTCGTCGATCTGGTTCCAAGTCAGACAGCTCATCTTGCCCGTGACCGTGCTCACGCTGTTCAACGCGGCGAGCTTTGGCCGATTCACACGAGGTGCGGTTCTCGAGAACCTTAACGAGTCCTACGTCCGGACCGCTCGTGCGAAGGGTCTTGGCGAATCAGCAGTTCTCGGCCGTCACGTCGTACGAAACTCGATGATCCCTGTGGTCACCCTGTTGGCACTGCAGATTCCAGGAATCTTCGGCGGTGCGATCATCACCGAAAACATCTTCCGCATCAATGGCTTAGGTCAGCTGCTGCTGCGCTCGATCGGCCAGGGCGACTTCCCAATGGTGCAGACACTGGTGTTTATCTTCGCTGTCCTCGTCGTGGTGTTCAACGTTCTTGCTGACGCCCTCTACAGCTTGCTCGACCCAAGGATTCGCTATGACTGATCTTGCAGAGAACCCGAGCATCGGAGGCGCTGCTACCGCTGCTGAGCGAGCCGCACTCGAGGCAAACGATCTTGGCGAATACCGCTCGCTACGCACCGACGTGTGGCGTCAGTTCCGCAAGCACAAGGGGGCACTCGCTGGAGTGATCACTCTCGCCCTCGTGACGTTCGCGTGTTTCATTGGCCCCTTCATCGTGCCGTTCAGCGTCGAGATCGATACGGCAAATGCCAACCTTCCACCGAGCACATCAAACTTTTGGGGCACAGACAACCTGGGACGCGATGCCTTCACTCGTGCGTTGATCGGCGGGCGGATTTCTTTGCTCGTCGGTTTTGTCGCAATGGCGATCAGCATCATCGTTGGCGTATTGGTCGGCGTTCTTGCCGGCTATGTACGCAAACTCGACTTCTTCTTGATGTGGGTTACCGACTTGTTCTTGTCGTTGCCGTTGCTGCCTATCTTGTTGGTAACGGTCGTGTTGTTCCGAGATGCCGTTCAAGATGCCTTTGGAGACTCGATCGGCATCTTCGTTCTCATGGTCGGAATCATCGGCGGCACCAGCTGGATGCAGACCGCGCGCCTCGTTCGCGGCGAAGTTCTGTCGATTCGTGAGCAAGAATTCATCCTCGCTTCCAAGAGCATCGGTACGCGCAGCCGCCGTGTCGTGTTCTCCCACATCATCCCAAACGTGTCGAGCCCGGTCATCGTGGCTGCCTCACTCAATATTGCGGTGGCGATTCTGACCGAGTCCGCAGTGTCGTTCCTCGGCCTTGGCTTCCCGCTGGACCTTCCGACGTGGGGACGCCTACTCAACGAGGCAGCACCACGCATCAACCTCAACGTCTGGCTCGTCGCAGGCCCTGGCTTGCTCTTGGCACTTACGGTGCTGAGCGTGAACCTCATCGGTGACGGCCTTCGTGACGCCCTCGACCCGAAGAGCAGAACCAGCGCATAGGCTTCGGCTATGACACAACCGGTGGGAATCGACCAGACCAAGCCCACCTTTCGGTCGGGCCTAAAGGTCGTCAGCATGCTCGTGCGGCCGCACATTTGGGTGTTCCTGATATCGGTCACGGGCGCCGCGGTGTTTGCCGGAGGCACGTTGCTAAGTGCCACGGCGCTTGGTTGGGTCGCTGACGACATCGTTGTAGCTACGTTGGAAGGTGACGACCCCAGCACGGCAACATCGGTATGGGCCGGGGCGATCGCGCTCGCCGCCATCGCGTTCCTACGTTCGGGGGGCGTGGTCGCACGCAGGTACTACGCCGGGATGACCAGCGAACGCGCCGAGCGCTGGCTGCGGACAGAACTCGCGAACCAATACTTGGGCCAGCCTCGTTCGTGGATTCGCAGCCTGCCCAGTGGCCGACTCATCGCCCACGTCGATGCCGACGCAACGGTGCTCACCCACGCACTGCATCCGTTGCCATTCAGCCTCGGCGTTGTGTTCTTGGCCATCTTGTCGGCGATCCGATTGTTCGCGATCGACCCGTTGGTCGCGGTGATTGCGCTGCTCGTGTTTCCATTCATGATCGTTACAAACACGATCTACAGCCGGACCGTTGCCGAACCACTCTCCCAACAGCAGGCCGCCGTCGCCGGTGTTGCTGGTATTGCCCACGAGAGCTTCGAAGGCGCTCTGATCGTCAAGACACTCGGCCGACAGGGTGATGAAGTACAGCGCTTCGACGAGGCTGCAGCAAAGCTCGAGGAGCTCCGCGTCCGAGTCGGGTACATCCGAAGCTGGCTCGACTTTGTTTTGAGCAGCCTGCCTCTTCTAGCGACGATGGTCGTGGTCATCATCGGCGGATACCGCGTGCGTGCCGGTGCCATGACCGCCGGCGATGTGGTCGAGGTCGCAGCGCTGTACGCGGCTCTTGCAATTCCCATGCTCGTGTTCGGTTTCCTCCTCGAAAGCCTGATTCCGTCGGTCGTCGCGTGGAACCGACTCCGTCCCGTTGTCGAGTCGCCCATTCCTGAAGATCGCGCTGATAGGTCACCACTTCGGTCGGGCTCGCTAGACGTCTGGGTCGACTCGCTTTCCTTTTCCTTCCCAGACGAACCCGAAGAAGCTGTTATCCGCAATGTGTCGTTGCGGGTCGAACCGGGGGAAATGGTTGCACTCGTTGGCCAAACCGGTTCGGGTAAGTCGACCTTGTGTGCCGCTCTCGGCGGAGTTCTCGACGAGGTCGAAGACTCGGTGATGGTCGGCGGCGTTTCGCTCGCCGACGTATCGCCCGAGGTCCGCGCCAACCGAATCGCGTATGTCTTCCAAGAGCCATTTCTCTTCAGTGGCTCGATTCGCACAAATGTCGACATCGATGGTTCCCGAAGTGACGAGGAAGTCCTCGCGGCGTGTGAGGCCGCAGCACTCGACGAGTGGATTGCGACTCTGCCCGACGGCCTCGACACCGTTGTTGGCGAGAGGGGGGTCACCGTGTCAGGAGGCCAGCGGCAACGTATTGCTCTTGCGCGAGCGTTGATGTCAGAAGCCGACCTGGTGATCCTCGACGATGCCACTTCAGCGGTCGATACCGTCGTTGAAGAACGCATCCTCGATCGGCTCCGAAGCGGACGCGGCGCAACGATGGTGATCGTGGCTCATCGGCTGTCCACGATCGAACGAGCAGATCGTGTGATTTACATGGTCGACGGCCAGATTCGTGGCAACGGCCTACATAAGGAGCTTCTAAACGAAGCCGGCTATCGAGAGCTTGTGATGGCCTACGCCGAGGCGGCCAACCAATGAGTAGCGCCGACCTCGAATTAGCGAGCACCCTCGACATCATCAAGCGCGGGCTTAAGACCACGCCGGAACTGGCTCAGGGTCTTGTTGTCACGGCCTCGCTCGGACTCATCTTTGCGCTCGGTCAGATCGCGGTGCCGATCGTCATTCAACAAGCGATCGACCGCGGAGGGCTCAGTAGCGGAACTGTTGATGTCAACACGGTCACGACGTTCGCTGTGATCGGTATCGTCGTCGTGCTGGGATCTGAATTGCTCGGTGTGGCGATCAAACGCCGGTTGATTCGGCGAGCTGAAGCTGCTCTGCGATCGTTGCGGGTCATGGCCTTTGGTCATGTGCACAAACTGTCGCTGCAAGACCATAACGACCAGTCGACGGGTGTCCTGATCAGCCGGGTCACCAGCGACGTGGATGCGCTGACCCGATTCGCTGACTGGGGACTCTTTACCTGGCTTGTTCAACCGGTTGTCGTCGTTGGCATCTTCATCACCATGGCCGTCTACTCACCGTGGTTGGCGCTGCTCGGTATCGTGTTGTTCTTGCCGGTGTACAGCGCGCTGCGATGGGTTCGCTCTCGAATGGCAGCCGCCCACGATGCGCGCCGCACCGCTGTCGGAGAGATGCTGGGTACGTTCACCGAGACGCTCAACGGTGCCGAAGTCATTCGCGCCTACCGCGCCGAGCCGGTCATGTCAGACCGGTTGGAGGAGGTGTCCGAGCGCCGCTACGAGGCGGGCATTCGCGCAAACATATTCATGTCAGGTGTCTATGTGGTCGGTGACCTCATCGGCACGACGATGATGGCCGTCCTGCTCGTGGTGGGAGTAACCCAGCGCGACGCTCTCGGGCTAAGCGCTGGTGAGCTCATCGCAATTCTGACCCTTGCGACCCTCCTGCAGTCACCGATTGCCGAACTCGGCGAGACAATCAACACCGCCCAACAGGCCGTTGCCGGCTGGCGCAAGGTCCTCGGATTGCTCGATCAGCGCATCGAGATCGCCGAGCACCACGATTCTCTGACCCTCCCTCACGGCGCCCTCGGAGTCGAGACACAAGATCTCAGCTTTGCCTACAACGATGGTGAAACCGTGTTGAGGGATGTCTCGGTGGTGATCAAACCCGGAACGCGCGTGGCGGTTGTTGGCGAGACCGGCTCTGGGAAAAGCACATTTGCCCGAATGGTGTGCCGCCTCGCCGAACCCCAAGTTGGTTCAGTCCTTATCGGTGGCCAGCCGCTCGGCCAGGTCTCGGAGACTTCGCGTCGCCGTTCGATCCGAATGGTTCCCCAAGATGGTTTCCTCTTCGACACGACGATCGGCGAGAACATTCGCAACGGACGTAAGGACGCAACTGCCGAAGACATCGAGGCGGCGATCGACCTGCTTGGATTGTCGGAGTGGATCGCAGGACTCCCGAAGGGACTCGACACCGAGGTCGGCGAACGGGGCACCTTGCTGTCGGTCGGAGAGCGCCAGTTGGTCAGCTTTGCCCGGGCAGCCGTGGCCGACCCAGGCCTACTGATTCTTGATGAGGCGACCAGTTCAGTCGACCCTCAAACCGATCTTCAGCTGACACGAGCGATCGAGAAGGTCTCGATTGGGAGAACGGTCATTTCGATCGCCCACCGTCTGTCAACAGCCGAGGCCTCCGACCTCGTGCTGGTGTTTGACCAAGGCGAGCTCGTCGAATCTGGTTCGCATGAGGTCCTCGCCGCAGGAACAGGCCCATACTCCCGACTGTTCGCGGCATGGAATAGGACGGCTAAGGCCTAGTCCTCTGCTTTCAGGTGTTTGTCGAAGAACTCGAGGATGATCTCGGCTCGTTGCTTGCGATGAATCGGAGTGCCGCTTCTCGACAGTTCATGGTTTTCACCGGGAAACAACACGTACTCAACATCGGGCTTTTCTAGAAGCTGGCATGCGACAAAGAGCTGGGTTGCTTGGTCGACCGGGCAGCGCAGGTCTTCTTCTGAATGCAAGATCAACAGCGGGGTGTTGAGGTCTTTCACGTACGTGATCGGCGACATTTCGCGATAGGTCTCAGGGTCGTCGACGAACCGCGGCCCGATCTCAATGCTGAACAGTCCAGCGATGTCGGAGTAATGCTCGAGAGTCTCGAGGTTGTTGACCGCTCGCTCGCTACATCCAGCAGCGAACCGATCGGTATGTGTGAGAATCCAGCTCGTCATGTAGCCGCCATAGGACCCACCGAGAACGCCGACGCGATCGGGGTCGATGAAGTCGAATTTGTCGAGGGCCGCATCGACGACGGCGAGGCAATCCTCATAGTCGGCACCGCCCCAACCCGTGCCCGGTTCTTTGTGCTTCGGGCCGAGAATCGCTTTGCCCCATTCGTCGTTGCGGCCCGATCCGCCGCGCGGGTTCGAGCACAGAACCACGTACCCGGCCTCGGCTTGCATTTGAAACTCGTCAAAGTGATAGTTGCCGTACTGGGTGAACGGACCGCCATGAATGTTGAAGAGCATTGGATAGGTCTGCGAAGGATCGAAGTCTTTGGGACGAAAGATCCAGGCATCGACCTCGTGCTCGCCAGATGGAGCTAGGAAATGCTCGCCAGGCCGAGGCTTCGTGCGCTCAACGAAGGCAGAACTGGCCGTGGTCAGCTGAATGCTCGTGCCTTCTACATCGATGAACAGCTCGCTTGGCCGGTCGCGCGTGGTTGCGGTGTAGGCAACGACGCCCCTTCCGTCGAGCTTGCCTTCGGACCAACCAGTGACGTTCAGGTCTCCAGCGATGACCGGCTCTGGGTCTTTGCCTTCGGGGTACGCTCGGTACACGTTGATGTTCCCTCGGTCCTCGATCGCACCGAGCACGCTGCCGCCCTCGGACCAGCTCGGCCCATTGGTGCACATGAACGGAGCCCAGGTGCGGTCGATCGCTCTGGTGAACCACGCCGGTGTACCAACACCGTTGGTCGGCAATGTGCCGATGTGGGAGTTCTGTGGGTAGATGGTCGAGTCGTCGATGCCGCTCACGATGACCGCTTTACCGTCAGTAGACACCGGCCCTACCGAGTACATGCCTTCGCCTTTGGTCAGGAGCCGCACCGGGTGATCTTCATCGTCACCGGGTTCGCCATCTGGCAAAGCCACGTCTACCACGCCGATATCGCTTGCATAGTTCACCAGATGGCGGGTGACATCGACGGCCAGCTGTGAGCTATCGGGAAACCACTGAGGCGAGGAACATTCGTGAGGGCCGGGGGTGAGGTTGACCAAGCCCGTCGACCCGTCGGTGGCGATGACATAGACGTGCGCTGGACGGTCGATCGTGAAGCCTTCACCGTTCAGCGAGAACATCAGGTGGTCGATCTTGCGAGGGGGACGACGTCCAACCTCGTCCGAGTCGTAGTGATCGCCGCGGGTGCGGTGCGTCATTGCCAGCCACTTGCCATCAGGGGAAAAGGCAAGGCCAGTGAAGCCTTCGCTTGCCGTTGCGAGCGTCACGGTCTCGCCGGGCACGCCAAAGGGAAGGACGTGCAGCGATGAACGGGTACGACCACTCGAATCCTTCGCCCTACTCGATGCGAACGCCAACATGGTTCCATCCGGGCTCCAACGCGGACATCCATCGCTATGGTCGCCCGAGCTGAGAGGGCGCGGCGGAGCACTACCGTCGGTGGTGGCCACCCAGATCTGGCTGCGATACGTGTTTGCGTCCTCGTCGGAGCGCGTCACGACATAGGCAATGTGCTGGGAGTCGGGGGAGAGCTGAGGATCTGAAACGTTCGTCAGCCCCGCAATGTCAGAAGGTCTCATGGCGCCACCCTAGAGCAGTACGCGCTCGGTGGCTGCGAGTTGTCGAGACCTACGAAGCAATGAGTGCCTCTAGGCGAGCGGTGAGTTCTACCTCGCCGAGTGCACCAACGTTGACCTCGACCGTTCCGTCGTCGTTCACGAAGGCAAACGCTGGTTGGTCAAAGACACCGAGTTCACTCCAGATCACGCCTTCGAGATCGAGGAGATGCTCGAACTCGGTGACACCGGTTTCTTCGATGAAGTCGGCCATCGATTGAATGTCGTTTGAACGACTTGGAAGACCGAGAAAGACGACGTCTTCTCCGAGTTGTGCTTGTACCTCTGCGACCGCAGGGGCTTCGTTACGACAGCGAATTCACCACGGAGCCCAGAACCAGACGACCACGTCTTGGCCAGCCAAGTCGTTGGTGTCGATCTGTGCGCCACGGACCGTGTCGCTCACCAATTGGGGAAGACCAGCACCGCCAGTTTCGGCGACCTCTTCGGTGGCAGGGCTGTCAGCAGAGGGTTCTGCTGCTGCGGTCGTTTCCGCAGGGGCGCCGCACGCAGTGGCAACAAGTGCCATTGCAATGCCGACAACACCGTTTCGCAATCTTCGTCTGGATCGCAGGGTGGATCTCAATTTGAGTCTCTCTTCTCACTGAGTTGGGGGGTTGAAATCTTATGGTTAAACACATGACGCCAGAGATCGGCTTCCGGTCACAAGAATTTATGTCGTTACCTTGGGGGGCTTTTGACGTGCGGCGATATCTGAACCCGCATGGAAGCCGCTTGTCCACGCGTTTTGGAAATTAAAGCCGCCGGTCACACCGTCGACGTCGATGACCTCGCCAGTGAAGTACAGACCGTCGGAGATCTTACTTTCCATGGTTTGGAAGTTTATCTCGTCGCGCAGCACTCCACCGCAGGTGACAAACTCGGCTTTGTTCGTACTCTTCCCAACGACTGAAAACGTGGCATTGGTGAGCTCGGCCACCAACTTGTTGGCCTGCTTCTTTCCCAGATCGGACCACGTGGCTGAATCCGGCACGCCAGCTGCCGTGAGCATTCGCAACCAGAGCCTCTTTGGGATCGTTTCGAAGGGACTACGCGCAGCGAGCTGCCGCCTCGCGTCCGTCTGTCGCTTCTGGGTGATCGTCACGGCCGCGTCAGTGGCAGGTAACCAGTTCACCGTGATCTCGAACCGATAGTCACGCTCGGAGAGTTCTCGTGCTCCCCACGCAGAAATCTTCAAGATTCCCGGACCGCTCATTCCCCAATGCGTGACCAACACGGGGCCGCGACTCTTCAGCTTGCTCTTTTGGATCCGGACTTCTGCGTCTGGCACCGACACGCCGGCTAGGCCGTCGATGCGTGGGTCATTGATCTTGAAGGTGAACAGCGATGGGGTAGCAGGTGCCAGTTCGTGGCCCAGGGTTGCGGCCAGCTTTGCACCCGCTGGACTTCGCGTTCCGCCCGTGGCGATAACTACGTTGGCAGCGGTGTAAGTGGTGTGTTGGGTGATTACCTCGAAGACATCTCCGTTCTTGGTGATCGACGTGACAGCCTCGCCGGTGTTGATCTTGATCCCTGCGTTCTGCGCGGCGCCGAGCAGCGTGTCAATGATCGTTTGAGAGCTGTCGGTGACGGGGAACATGCGGCCATCAGACTCGGTCTTCAAGCGAACGCCACGAGAGGAGAACCACTCGACCGTGTCGGCCGCGCCGAATCGACTGAACGGACCAATCAACGATTTCTCCCCCCGGGGATAGTGCGTGCTGAGCTCGCGCGGCTCGAAGCACTCGTGGGTCACATTGCAACGCCCCCCACCGGAGATCTTGACCTTTTGCAACAGCTGCGACGTCTTCTCCAAGATGAGCACGGTCTTGTCGGAGTTCTCAGCGCACGTGATCGCAGTAAAGAACCCGGCCGCGCCGCCGCCGACAACGACTAGGTCAACAAACATGCGCCCTCACCCTAGGCGGGAGCGTCTATGACAAAGGTCTCCAGGTTCCAGACCCCGAGGTCGGGAGCGATCAACGTTTCTTGGGTGAAGTCGTTGAAGGTTTCGTCAAACTGTTCGAGGAAACCCGGCGAAACGGTATCGAAGTTAGGGCGTAAGTTAGGGTCGAAAACGAATGAGCTCGTGAGAGGGTTGTCGCCCACGACCGATTGGCCTGTGGCTGGGTCGGTCTCGGCACGAAGAGGGTTCGAGCCTCTGTCAGCGAGGATGATGTAGCGCAGCGCCATCAGCTCTGCAGACCCGTCTTCGAGCGCTGAAATCTGCCCGGAATCCACGAGGCCAGTGATAGCTGTATCAGCCTGATCGATAAGAAAGTTGATATCGAAGGACTCTTCCTCTTGGCTTTCGAGGAAGTCGAAAATTGCGGTGCTACGCACGTGGAGAGTGCCGACCGTTCGAAGAAGGTCGTCATCGATGAGGATCTCTTGGCCTTGAAAGTCGCCGTTCGCTGCCAGGGTCATTGTGAGGTTGATGAGTTCGTCCCGCGTCAGTGGCGCGCTCTCGATCTCGATGGCCAGCACCTCGTCGGCACCGCCACTCGAACATGCGGTCAGAAGAAGAAGACTGCCGAGCATCAGAATAAGGCAGCGGGTCGCCACGCCAAAGAGTTTCACGAGTGCGATATTAACCGAGAAAAGATTGCGATATTAACCCAGAAACCTGACTGCGCTTAGCAGAAAAGGACCGGACGGTTGCCATGTTCTAGGTTGGGGAACAGGTAGTCGCACGAGAGGACATAATGACAATTCCAACAGAGCCCGTAGGCAGCGTTCCACGCAGTCCTGAGTTGCAAGCAGCAATGGCAGGGTTTGGCGATGGCTCGGTTAGCGCCGAGCAGATGGATGCACACTTCGATCAGGCGGTCGAAGAAACGGTGCGTCGCTTCGAAGCGACTGGTTCACCGGTGATCTCCGACGGGGAGCAGAGCAAATCCAGCTTCGCCACGTACCCACTCGAGGGGCTGGCGTCGTTGTCACCCAACGGTGTCACGATCCCGTTCGATGACGGCCACACGCGTCAACTGCCGGTCATCACCGAAGGGCCGTTCGAGTATCAGAACCTCGCGGGTAGCTACGTAACTCGGACCAAGAAGTTCACCGACATGCCGATCAAGCAGGCTGTTATCTCGGCTTCGGCAATGGGGCTTCTCTACCCTCAGTCCGGATTGGACGGCTACTCCCAGGATCAGTTCATCTCCGACCTTGTCGACCAGTCGGCGGCTGACATTCAGAGCTGTTTTGACGCCGGAGCAGACAGCGTGCAGATGGACTTCACCGAAGGACGACTCGCTCTGAAACTCGATCCGTCGGGCGGCCTGCTCCAGCAATTCATCGATCTCAACAATCAGGTGCTCGAACGATTCGATGCGGAGCAATTGCAACGCATTGGTGTTCACACCTGCCCCGGCGGAGACCATGACTCCACCCATTCGGCGGACATCGACTACACCGAGCTCATTCCTAAGCTCATGACGCTCAAGTCAGGTCGGATATTTATGCAGATGGCCAGCGAAGAGAATCCGTCGACTGCGCTAGCGGCGGTGGCCGACAACCTTCGACCTGACCAGCGTGTGTATGTCGGCGTCATCGATGTGTGTAGTGGGGAAGTGGAGTCGGCCGAGACGGTTCGAGACCGGGTGCTTCAGGCAGCCGAGCACATTCCTCTCGATCAGCTCGGCACGACCGACGACTGTGGATTCTCCCCATTTGCCGATGATCTGGCCACGAGCCGAGATATGGCATTCGCGAAGATCAGTGCCCGCGTTGAGGGCACGGCGATGGCGGCAGATCAACTCGGAGTGTGACCCTTTGAAGAAAGCTCTGCCTTAATACGATTCCGAAAGTGCCGACGGATTTGTTGTGGGCACGAATGGCGGGCCCCAGCTAGATGAAAATTTGTGTCAATGGGGACCAACAGATCGAACTCAATCGGGGCGTTCGTCGCCATACTTGCCGTCTTTGGGCTGACAATTTTCGTCTTTGGCGGCTTCGCTGAGGACCTTCTCTCCTCAGAAGATGGCAACCTAGTTGTCGCCAGCGGGGCTGATGAGGATCAGGACCGAGCCCCCGACAACGCTCGTGGCGCCGAAGACGCTGACGAATTCATGCCCTCCGCCCTCGACGGCGTTTTGAACCAAGAGGAGACGGAAACGCTTTTGGGTAGCAGGTCCGTCCCTGATGTCGGAGAACCCGACGTTCCAGACGTAGGAGCGGGCGCGACAACAGATTCCGCGCCAACGGATAGTCCCGCCGACGACACTGCGCCGACCATCGACGACACTGCGCCGACCATTGACACATTGGCGCCCGAGGCGACCGAAACCACGGCGCCAACAACCATCGGCCGGGAGCAGGCAACGACCTCGGTGACCGAAATCGTCGCAGATGAGCAGGCGACTCCCTCGAGTAGCGAGGGTCTGGAAGGCGAACAGGACGACACTGCCACGACAGACGAGTCGTCTGAAACACCTGAAGACAGCAGAGAACCGCCAGTAGAAACGTCGGGTGACGACGATCCGACCCCGGGAGATGACGCTGACGACGGTGATGACGATGAGCCACTCAACACGGCTGATGACCGGCTCGACCAAGCAATGACCGAGTGGTTCGACCCGGCCTACGAAGTGCTCCACGGAAGCCAGGATTCTGAGCTCTGCGCACAGCTGCAAAAC